>JAYVJV010000029.1:0-4757 GCA_043769005.1 Polaromonas sp.
GCCAGACGCTCGCGCTCGGTCTCGATGCTGGTTTGCGCGGCTTTGGCATCGGTGAGGGTTTTGAGAGTAGTTTTCCAGGCGGCGTATTTGTCCGCCACCTCTTTGCTATTGATCTTTCCAAACGCATCCAGCAGGCTGCGCACCTCGTCGGCCCGGGTGAGGGCCGCCCAGGCGTGCTGGCCATGGATGTCCACCAGATGGTCGGCCACCTCGCGCAGTTGCGCCACCGTGGCGGCGCTGCCATTGATCCAGGCGCGGCTTTTGCCCTGCGCGTCTACGACGCGGCGGATCAGCAGCGCGTCGCCGTCACTGGCAAAGCCCGCCTCTTGCAGCCAAGCAGCCAGCCAGGTGGGCGAGTCAAACTCGGCGCTGATCTCCGCGCGTGCTGCGCCTTCGCGCACCACGTTTACATCGGCGCGTGCGCCCAGTGCCATTTGCAGTGCGTCGATCAAAATGGATTTACCCGCCCCGGTCTCGCCCGTCAGCACGGTAAAGCCGCCCAGCAAATCCAGCTCCAGCTCGTGCACGATGACGAAATCGCGCAGGTTCATACGCTTGAGTGCCACGTTTATGCTCCTCCTTCGTTCCAGTGCAGTTTATGCCGCAGAGTGTCAAAGTAACTCCAGCCCTTGGGGTGTAAAAAGCGCAGCGCGTGTTCGGAGCGGCGCACCATCACACGGTCGCCCACCATCAGTGAGGCCAGCGACTGCATGTCAAAATTGGCGCTGGCATCCTTACCTGCTACAACTTCAATAGCTATTTGCGCGCTCTGTGCAAGCACGATGGGCCGATTGGAAAGGTTGTGCGGGGCAATTGGTACCATCACCCAACCCGCTATCGACGGATGCAAAATGGGCCCACCTGCCGACATGGAGTAGGCCGTAGAGCCCGTAGGCGAGGCGATGATCAAGCCGTCGGCCCGCTGGTTGGCCACAAAGCGGCCATCTACCTCGACCCGCAATTCCACCATGCCTGCGGTGGCGCTGCGGTTGACCACCACATCGTTCATGGCCAGCGCGTCAAACACGCAGCGGCCATCGCGCATGACCTGGCCGTGCATCAAATTGCGGCTGTCTTCGGTAAATTCGCCCGCCAGCATGGGGGCCAGGGCGCTTTGGTAGTCTTCCAGGGCAATGTCGGTAATAAAACCCAAGCGCCCCTGGTTGATGCCAATCAGCGGTACACCGTACTGCGCCAGCTTGCGCCCAATGCCCAGCATGGTGCCGTCGCCGCCCACTACCAGGCCCAGATCGCACTGTGCGCCTATGCCTGCTACGTCCAGGCTGGGGTATTCGGTGATGCTGGCGTTGACAGCGGTGTCTTTTTCGACCGACACTTGCAAACCTGTGTTTTCCAGAAAGCGCGCAACGTCCAGCAGGATTGCGCGCGCGCCTGCGGCAGCACTGGCGTGGTATTTGCCAATCAGGGCAACATGGCGAAAGGGCAACGACAAAGGCTTGGGCATATACAAATTACATCACTAAAATGCGCTTATCTATGCAGTATCCAATATTTCATGCTTGACGAGCGCGCCAAGCTGTTGTTAAAAGCGCTGGTAGAGCGCTATATCGCCGATGGGCAGCCCATCGGCTCGCGCACGCTCTCGCGCGCTTCGGGGCTGGAGCTGTCGCCCGCCACCATCCGCAACGTAATGAGTGACCTGGAGGAACTGGGCCTGATTGCCAGCCCCCACACCTCGGCCGGGCGCATACCCACGGCGCGCGGCTACCGCCTGTTTGTGGACACCATGCTTACCGTCAACCGCCAGAACATCCCCACGGCAGTGTCGTCGTCCAAACTAGCCGCCGAGCAGCCGCAAAAGGTCATTACCAACGCCGCGCAACTGCTGTCCAACCTGTCGCAGTTTGTTGGTGTGGTCATGGCACCCAGGCGCAGCTCGGTGTTTCGGCACATTGAATTCATGCGCCTGTCAGAAAAGCGCATTCTGGTCATCATCGTCGCGCCCGATGGCGATGTGCAAAACCGCGTGATCTTTACCGAGCGCGACTACACCCAAAGCGAGCTGATTGAGGCCTCCAATTTCATCACCCTGCACTATGCGGGCCTGACGATAGAGCAGGTGCGCGAAAAACTCAAAAACGAAATTGAGCAACTGCGCAGCGAGATAGCCACCCTGATGCAGGCCGCAGTGCAGGTCAGCAGCGAGGCCCTGGGCAGCGCCGAGGGCGAGGTGGTGATCTCGGGCGAGCGCAACTTGCTGTCGGTGAGCGATTTTTCCACCGACATGGGCCAACTGCGCCGCGCCTTTAATCTGTTTGAGCAAAAGGCCCAGCTCATGCGCCTGCTGGATGTCTCTAGCAAGGCCGAAGGGGTACGCATTTTCATTGGCGGTGAAAGCCAGGTAGTGCCGTTTGAAGAGCTGTCCATTGTGAGCGCACCTTACGAAGTAGACGGCCAGGTGGTAGGCACGCTGGGCGTGATTGGCCCCACACGCATGGCCTACGACCGCATGATCCAGATTGTGGACATCACATCCAAGTTAGTCAGCAACGCGCTGTCGCACCACAAATAAAAAGCCGCAAAACAGCATGCTATAATTGACGGCTTCGCGGCTGTAGCTCAGTTGGATAGAGTATCTGGCTACGAACCAGAGGGTCGTGGGTTCAATTCCTGCCAGCCGCACCATAAAATGTAAAGCCCACAACGCAAGTTGTGGGCTTTTTCATTGGTGCCCTGGCCAGGTGCAAAATGTAGTGCCACGACCAGGCCACTACCAGTGCCGCGCACCGAACCCGCCATGAGCAAAGCCTTTACCAAAGAGTCTGATTCTGACGACGCAGACGACGATGTCGGCCTGCCGCCGCTGCCGCCCGGAGGCAAAAATTACATCACACCGCAGGGCTACGCCCGCCTGCGTGCCGAGCTGCTGGAGCTGATCGACAACGAGCGCCCCAAAATCGTGGAATCTGTGCACTGGGCCGCCAAAAACGGTGACCGCAGCGAAAACGGCGACTACTTGTACGGCAAAAAGCGCCTGCGCGAAATTGACCGCCGCATCCGCTTTTTGACGAAGCGGCTTGAGATCGCCGTCGTCAGCGACCCGTCCGTGCACCACGGCAGCGATCAGGTGTTTTTTGGTGCCACCGTTACCTACGTCGATTCGGCTGATGTCGAGCGCCAAGTCACCATCATGGGTATCGATGAGTCTGATAGCCTGCAGCACCAGGTGAGCTGGATTTCACCGATTGCCCGCGCCCTGCTCAAGGCGCGGGTGGGCGATGAACTTCGCCTGCAAACCCCGTTAGGGGTCGAAACCATCGAAGTGCTGGCAGTGAGTTATCCCCCATCTGGCGAACCAGCCGGGCCGGCACCCTGAAACCTATTCGGCGCCGGCACGGCGCACAGCCAAAACAGACGCGGTGCGGCTGAGGTTGCGCAGTGCAGTGTTCAGGTGGGCCAGATCACGCACGGCAATCAAAAAACGCAGTTCAGTCACGTCCTGCGCCGTTGCTTCGTCCATGTCGATGTGGGTGATGTCGGCCTCGGCGCGTGCCAGGGCCGAAGCCACCCGGGCCAACACGCCTTTGCCATTGGTGACCGTAACACGGATTTCGGCTTCAAAGGCACGCGTTGGTTCGTCAGCCCATTCCACAGCAATAAAACGGTCTGCGTCTTTGGCCAGCAGTCTTTTGGCGATGGCGCAATCGGCCCGGTGCGGCACCAGGCCTTCACCGCGGCCCAGGTAACCAACAATGGCATCGCCCGGTACCGGGCGACAGCAGGTGGCAAATTTCACCGATGTGTTGTCGCCGCCATCCAGCGTGACCATGTCGCGCTTGGCTGATTCCTGCGCGCCAAACCTCTCTTTGGACAGCAGCACGGCATCAGGGCGTTCGCCTTTTTCTGCCAGCAGCGTGACCAGTCGTTTGGCGACGATGGTGGCGATGCGTTTGCCCAGACCAATGTCGACCAGCAGTTCCCCACGGGTACGGTTGCCCGTGAAGCGGACCAGTTTTTCCCAGGTGCCTTGGTAGGCGGGTTCGTCTGCAGGCAAGCTTTCGATGCCCTCGGCGCGCAGGGCCTGCGTGAGCAATTGCGCGCCCAGGTTGTGCGATTCGTCCAGCTCCAGGCTCTTGAGGTGGTGGCGAATTTTGGAGCGGGCCCGCGCGGTGCGCACAAACGCCAACCAGGCTGGATTGGGCGTGGACACGGGTGATGTCACGACCTCGACCACATCGCCGTTCTTGATCTCGGTACGCAGCGGTACCTGTTCGCCGTTGACGCTGGCCGCCACCGTGCGATCACCCACGTTGCTATGAATTGCGTAGGCAAAATCGATGACAGTGGCGCCGCGCGGTAGCGCCAGAATCTGGCTTTTGGGCGTCAGCACATACACCGCGTCGGGAAACAGGTCAACTTTGACATGGTCCCAAAATTCCGCCGCATCGCCGTTTTCGCTTTGAATGTCCAGCAAGGACTGAAGCCACTGGGTGCCAAGCCGATCGGCGGCGTCGGCATCGGTTTTGTTGGCCTTGTAAAGCCAATGCGCAGCCACACCCGATTCTGCAACCACGTGCATGGCCGGGGTGCGAAGCTGGAATTCCACGTTCACCCCGGAAGGCCCAACCAGCGTTGTGTGCAAAGACTGGTAACCATTGACCTTGGAGATGGCGATGTGGTCCTTGAATTTGCCGGGCACCGGTTTGTAGAGCTGGTGCAGCGTGCCCAGTGCCGTGTAGCAGTCCATCAGGCTGGGAACCAGGATTCGGAATCCGTAGACGTCAGTCACCTGGGCA
>JAYVJV010000030.1:0-33333 GCA_043769005.1 Polaromonas sp.
GAGTCGCTCAGGGCTTTGGAGACGCAGCATGAGACGATCAAGAGCATCGCCGGTTGGGAATGGATTATTAATGCTATTTCTAATGGGAATTAGAATTACGCCAGTGTGATGGTGCTAAGAGTGTTGGCTATGGCAGCGCCAGCCATTTTTACGCCGCAGGCCGCCGCCGTCGCAGGCACTTTGGTGCCGCCAGAGCAGCGGGGCAAGGCCATCACTATGGTGTTTCTGGGTTGGTCGTTTGCCTCGGTGCTGGGCTCGCCGATGGGCGCATGGATCAGCGGCACCCTGGGCTGGCGCGTGGGTTTTGGCTTGTTGGCAGTGCTGGCGCTTGCCAGTGCACTATGGGTGTGGCAGGCACTGCCTGGCGGCGTGCGCCCCCCGGCACTGAGTGCCCAACTGTGGCGCAAAACCTTGAGCTCCAAGGTGTTGATCTCTGCTGTGGCCGTCACTGCCGTATCTTCTGCTGGGCAGTTCGTGTTGTTTGCCTACCAGGCACCCTTTTTGACCACCCAGTTGCAAGCCACGCCCGGCATGATTGCGCTGTATTTTGCAGTATTTGGGGCCTTTGGTTTAATCGGCAATCTGCTGATGTCCCGCAACATTGACCGATTGGGCGCAGCGCCTGCAGTGTTAATCGCTTTGGTCTGTATGGCCTTGAGTCTGTTGCTGTGGCCTTTGGGCAGCAGTTTTATTTTGCTGTGCCTGGTGACCATACCCTGGGCCTTGGGCTGCTTTTCCAGTAATTCTGCCCAGCAGGCGCGCTTGGTGGCCATAGACCCCGCCGTGGCCAGTGTGAGCATTGCTCTGAACACTTCAGCGATGTATTTGGGTCAAGGTCTGGGGTCAGCCATGGGCGGCTGGATGATTGCACGTGGCCAGCTACACAACTTGCACTGGCTGGCCTTGATCGGTCTGCTGTGCGCTATCGGTGTCAGCCTATGGGCGGCAAGCTTGCATCAACGCATGCTCCAGTCCTGAGCAGACCAGACAATCACTTGGCCTTATTACTTGGCCTTATCACTTCGCCTTCTTGGGCGGCATGAATTTGCTGTCGATGGTCAAATCGAAGTTGATCGCATTGTCCAGATTGAGTGAGGGGCTCTCGGTCGGCCCAGGGTCTGCTGTAGGCGCTTTGCCAGAAGCTTTGCTGGTTACTGGACTGGATGGAGCAGGCCCATCAAAAATATCCAGATCAATATCCAGGCCTAAGTTGTGGTTGGCTGCCAATTGACCAAACGCAGCGCCACGCGGGGCGGCATCCCCAGATAAAGGGTGCACTTCAGTATGCGAGAAACCTGTTGGATGTGCATTGCGCGTTGGAGACGTCTGCGGCGATGTCAAATCAAAATCAACACCGGCATCTGTACCATCGTCCACAGAGGGCTCGCTGATTTCTTTAGCCACGCCGTAGAGCAGCATCAATTCGCGATAGGCCGACAGATCAAAGGGCTGGGTATCATGATCGGGTTTGCGGAAGATGGACTCTTCAATCACGTCCAGCACCTTGGCACTGGGCCACAGGGCCTGGATACGCTCCATGGCTGGTGCATAGTCTTCCAAACCACGGCTGGTACGGCCGTAGTTATCAAACTCCGGCACCTGCGCATTAAAGACGCGATTGAATTCATCACGTAGTGCATCGAACTCTTCGCGCTTGTTGACCTTGTGATAGATATCAAACAGGTCAAGATAAGCTACAGCACTGGTTTCCAGGTTATCGCTGATGTGGTTTTGCAATACATCAATCGCCTGGTCATGTTGACCCAGTGACAGGAAGAAGTCAGCCTGCTGCTGAATGTCAAACAGCTCCTCGGCATTCACGCGGGAGCTGCTGCCTCCACCAATGCCCGCTCCAAAGCCCGAATCTGCAGCTTGCGTACCAGCACGATCCAAACCAGCGCGCCTGACGGGAGTGGTACGGTTTTCAGCGGCCTCGATCGCAAAGCTGTCAAAACCAGATTCACCACCTGTCTGGTTGTTCGCGGGTGCATAGTCTGTCAGCCCGGGCATAGGCTCCAGAGACGCAGCTTTGGAGTCAGAGGTGAAACTGGCGGCTTTGGGGTTTTTGTCTTTGGACAAACCCGTTGGCATCACGATACTGCGTGGGCCTTTGGCAGTTTGAGATGGATCTTTGTCGGCTCCACCCCACCACGGAGCTTTAGCATTGACCGCTACCGTTTGACGTCTGCGCCAGGCCCAAATACCAAAACCTAGGGAGGCTGCGCTGAGCAAACCCAGGCCATAGACTAAAGGATTGTTAAAACGGGCACGTTTGGCCACATCCAGTTCGGTTTTCACCGCTTCAACTTCCTGCGTCCTGCGCAGCGTCAGCGCGGACATTTTTGCGACTTCAGCCTCCAGGGTTTTCAAGCGGTCGGCATCTCGCAACAGGTCTTGCGGCGAACTGTTGATGACTTTCCACCATAGCGCAGCTTGAGCACGCGCTTTTTCGTCGGTACTCGGCTGGGTTAATAACTCTGCACTGGCGCGCAAATTAGGCGAACGTGCACCACTTGCGTCCAACAGATCCAGCTTCAAAAGTCCGGTATCAGGTTTGCCTTTTGCAGCCGCTGTGCCCAAAGAGGGACTCAATGCCAAACGGTCACGACCAGTACTAGGCCTGGGTTGCTGCTGGGTCGCAGGCAACTCCTGGGCTAGTGCTTGCGGGCGCGCTTTGCGCCTTACAGGTGCACGCGAAGCCAGGGGGGGGAAGCTACCATCTGCATTGGCAATGGACTCGGTATCCGCTGCCTGACCGCCTTGCAATCGACGTGCGGCACGGTCTTGGCGTTGAAACTCCTGCTCTAACTTTTGCGCCTCACGCCGTGCCGCACGATCCAGTGCGCGAGAGGCTGCATCAGAGACCCCACCGCTGACCAATGAACCTGATGCATCAACAAAGGAAGATGCACTGACTGGTGAATTGGATATTCTGGGCAAGCGTGGCTCAATAGGAGTTGGCAATACCTGCGGCGCGACAGCGGCAACTGTAGTCGCTTGCTCGCTGGGAGAATCCGACAACAGTACATATTTGCGGCTGAGGTTTTGACCGCAAGTCGCGCGCATATAGAGCGTCACAAACGGTTCATCGACCGGCACACTGGAGCGCACACGCACCGTCAACTCAGTCGGGCTGGTCCGCAGCGGACTGATGCTGACATTTTGTCCACTGATGCGGGTGTCACCATAGAACACTTCCGCATTAAAGCAGTTGGCCTCCGCCGTAGAGTCCTGTGCTTCCACACTAACCAGCACCGACATGTCCAATGGACGGCCTACAATAGCAGCGCCTCGACTTCTTCCGAGCGACATTGCATCTGCCGCGATTGGCAAACTCAGAACACTCAAAACAGCAGTCCATAAAGCGCCTTGATTGCGCCAATGACGATTTAGAATGAAGGGTAGAGGGTTTGTCATTAAATTTAATTGCTTACTTTTATATATTCTGACACAACTATAACCACATAATCCATTCATGAAACCCGAATTTTTCACACTAGCCGTGGTCGGTACCGGTGCTATGGGACGCGGTATTGCACAGATAGCGGCCCAAGCGGGTACTCAAGTGTTGTTATTCGACACTTTACCAGAAGCCGTAGAGAAAGCTATTTTGGCGATTCATAGCATTTGGGACAAGCTACTTGACAAGGGGAGATTAAGCAAGGACGAGGCCTTTATGCTTAAAACGCGGCTAAAAGCCTGCACCAGCCTGTCGGAGCTAGCCCATAGCGATCTCGTGATTGAAGCTATCGTTGAACGCCTGGATGTCAAACAAAGCCTTTTGAAACAACTTGAAACCATTGTCCAAAGCAGTTGTGTTTTAACGACGAACACATCATCACTCTCGGTTACCGCCATTGCCGCCGGGCTACAGCATCCCGAGCGTTTTGCGGGTTACCACTTTTTTAACCCCGTGCCCTTGATGAAGGTCGTGGAGGTGATTGCCGGGCTCAAAACCGCCCCTGCTGTGTGCCAGCGCCTGGCTAGCTACGCCAAACAAATGGGCCATACAGCGGTGCATGCGTCTGATACCCCAGGTTTTATTGTCAATCATGCTGGCCGCGCTTATGGCACCGAGGCGCTGCGCATTGCGGGGGAAGGTATTGCCGATTTCGCCACCATCGACACGATTTTGAAAGATCAGGTCGGCTTCAAACTCGGCCCTTTTGAGTTGATGGACTTGACGGCGCTAGATGTGTCACACCCGGTGATGGAATCGGTCTATCGCCAGTACTATGACGAGCCGCGCTACCGCCCCAGTGTCATTACCGCCCAGCGATTAGCGGGGGGCATGCTAGGTCGTAAAACTGGCCAAGGATTCTATCAATATGTGGACGGAACCCAAATAAAACCAGCGCAAGCAGCTACACCTTTGGTAGCAGATATGCCTCCTGTCTGGGTCTCTGCGCGCGCCACACGGCGCGCGCAACTGCTGCAACTGCTGCAAGCTCTGGATGCCAAAATTGAAACAGGTGCATCCCCCTCCTCCAACGCACTCATTGTGGTAGCCCCACTGGGTTTTGATGTCACCACAATGGCTGTCGTGGAGCGTTACGACCCGTCGCGCAGCATTGGCATCGACATGCTCTTTGATGATGCTGCTACCAAACGCCGTGTGCTGATGACTAACCCCGCCACCCGCAGCGATATGCGCGATGCCGCATATGCCCTGTTTGCGCGCGATGGCAAAGCAGTCAGTGTGATCCGCGACAGCGGTGGTTTTATCACCCAGCGTGTCGTCGCGGCCATCATCAATATCGCCACCGACATGTGTCAGCAGCAAATTTGCAGTCCTGCCGACCTGGAAACCGCCGTCACCCTGGGCTTGGGTTATCCACATGGCCCACTGGCTTTAGGCGACTTGCTGGGCCCCAGCAATGTGCTGGAAGTACTGTTTAACATGCAAACCGTGTACGGCGACCCACGCTACCGCCCTAGCCCGTGGCTGCGCCGCCGGGGCGCCATTGGCCTGAGCCTGCACCACATCGAGGCCTAAACCCATGACCACCCCTTTGGCTGGCGAACTCAAAAGCAGCACCGTTGGTGCGCAGGGCCAGACCATGGTGCTCACCATCTCCAACCCCAACCTGCGCAATGCGCTCAGCCCCGCCATGTATGCCGCTGGCGTGGAGGCGCTCCACTTTGCCGACAGCAGCGACGAGATTCGCAGCGTAGTGCTTACCGGTGAAGGCAACCAGTTTTGCGCGGGCGGCAATTTGCAGCGCCTGCTGGACAACCGCAGCAAACCGCGCGAAGTGCAAGCCCAAAGCATTGACGGTTTGCACAGCTGGATCGAGGCGATCCGCAGTTGCCGCAAACCGATCATCGCCGCTATCGAAGGCCCAGCTGCGGGGGCAGGTTTTTCTTTATGCCTGGCTTGCGATTTCATGGTTGCCGCGCGCGACGCGGTGTTTGTCATGGCCTACAGCTCTGTGGGCCTGTCACCTGACGGTGGTGGCACATGGGCGCTGTCGCGCATGCTACCGCGCCAAATCGCCAGCGAGCTCTTGATGGGCGGCGAGCGCATTAGCGCCGAGCGACTGCATAGCCTGGGCGTTATCAACCGTATCAGTGAAACTGGTAGCGCGCTGGCCGATGCCCTGGCCCTGGCCGATAAGCTCAACCAACGCGCACCCAACGCCCTGTCCAGTATCAAGGAACTGATGAGCGATGCAGCGCAACGCCCCTTGAGCGAGCAGCTTCAAGCGGAACGTGATGCCTTTGTGAGCAACTTGCACCACGCTAACGCAGGTGAAGGTATCCATGCTTTTCTGACTAAACGCAGCCCCGTGTACAAGTAAACTCATATTGCTGAATGCGCCTTAGTCATACAGGCGCCCGTTCTGATCACTCACGATGTATATGTCTCTACAGCAAGCCCATCATTTTTTCGTGCTACGCCCATGACGCAACCCGTCCATCCGGTTCCGTTTGCAGTAAGACTCAAACGCCTTGTGCCCTATGTGGGAGGGCATCGACTCTATTTCAGCATCTTGCTTCTGTCGGTACTTATAGGGGCTGTGACCGAGCCCTTGATACCTGCGCTCATGCAGCCCCTGCTTGACCGCGGCTTTCAAGCCGGCAAACTGGCATTGTGGATGGTGCCCACGGCCTTGCTGGGTTTGTTTGCACTGCGCGGTATCGCAGGGTTTTGCGCCCAGTACGCCTTGGCGAGCATGAGTAACCGTACCATGCTTGATTTACGCACCCAACTTTTTGCCGTTCTGCAATCAGCCCATCCCTCGCTGTTTGTCGGGACAACGGCCAGCGCCTTGGTCAATACCATTGTCTATGAAGTGCAGATTGGTGCCACTTTGCTGATCAATGCATTACTTTCTTTACTCAAGGATTCTTTGACCTTGCTGGCCTTGATGGCGTATTTGTTTTACGTCAATTGGAAGCTGACCTTGATCGTTCTGGCGGTATTCCCCGCTGTGGCACTGGTGATGAAAGTACTGTCCAAACGCCTACACCGCATCACCAAAGCCAGCCAAGCTGCCACCGACGAGCTGGCCTATGTGGTGGAAGAAAACGTACTGGCCTACCGCACGGTACGCCTGCACCATGCTCAGGCATCGCAAGCACAGCGTTTTGACACCTTAAATCAACGCTTGCGCAGCCTGGCGATGAAATCCACCATTGCAAATTCCGCCATGACACCGCTGACCCAGATGCTCGCGGCCATTGCGTTGTCTGGCGTGATCTGTGTGGCCCTGTGGCAAAGCGCAAGCAGCGGCACCAGCGTGGGAGGATTTGTGGCCTTTACCACAGCCATGCTGATGTTGATTGCACCCATCAAACATTTATCTGAGATTGCGGGGCCAATCACACGTGGCCTCGCAGCCATCGAACGCGGCTTGGATTTAATGGAGCACACGCGCATCGAACAGGGAGGCAGCTATGTCCCTACCAAACTGCCATCCCAGGGTGACATCCAGTTTGACAATGTGCATGTTCGCTACGCCAATAGCGAGACCGACGCACTCCACGCCCTCAGTCTGCATATCGCTCCCGGCGAAACCGTAGCGTTGGTGGGTAGCTCAGGTTCGGGCAAAACGACCCTGGTGAATTTGCTGGCCCGTTTTGTCGATATCAGCCAAGGCAGCGTCAGTGTGGATGGCACCGACATTCGCAAATGGAATTTAGACATGCTGCGTCAGCAGTTGGCCTTTGTCAGCCAGGATGTCATCATGCTCAACGCCACACTGGCCGCCAATGTGGCACTGGGCCAGACGCAAGACCCTGCACGCATTCACGATGCTTTAGCGGCAGCGAACCTGACCGACTATGTGGCCACTCTGCCCCTGGGTATTGCATCAGTGGTTGGCCATAACGCGCATCAGTTATCCGGCGGCCAACGACAGCGCCTGGCCATTGCCCGCGCGATCTACAAAAATGCGCCGATCCTGGTGCTGGATGAAGCCACATCCGCGTTGGATACCGAGTCTGAGCAAGCGGTTAAATCAGCCATGCAACGGCTGGCTGTCGGGCGCACCACCATCATCATTGCACACCGGTTTTC
Organism: Polaromonas sp.; assembly: GCA_043769005.1. GTDB lineage: Bacteria > Pseudomonadota > Gammaproteobacteria > Burkholderiales > Burkholderiaceae_C > JAAFIP01. Next base: position 7,523 of record JAYVJV010000030.1, read on the forward strand.
TACTATCGAACATGCCGACCGCATTGTCGTCATGGATCACGGACACATCTTGGAGGCAGGTACGCATGCCCAGTTGCTAGCCCAGCAAGGGGCCTACGCCAAACTGTACCACCTGGGTTCGCAGGCTGATTCCATCACTCCAGAACTAGCAAATCTATGATGCCAATGCTGCCTGCCCATTCCACACAGCCTTCCATCAACGGCTTTACTTTATCCGCAACGCAAGCTCGTTGGGTTTTCCATTTGTGGAGTCCATCCGCTCATTGCTGCCCTTGGTCGATGAGTTTGTCATTGCCGTAGATACCAGCGACGACGATACGCGCGATCGAATCGTGGCTATCGGCGATCCGAAAATCAAAATCATCGATACCGCGTGGAATGACCGCATGGCCGATCGCGGTTTCGTGTATGCGCAGCAAAAAATGATTGCGCAGTATGCTTGTACCAGTGACTGGGCTTTCTATCTGGAGGGCGACGAGATCATGCACGAAGATGATTTGCCCAAAATCCGCGCTTCTATCAATCAACACCATGGCAATAGCGCCGTGGAAGCCTAAGTGTTTGATTACGTGCATTTTTATGAGACGCCTGAATATGTGTCTATCAGTCCGGGCTGGTAGAGCAGGGAGTGCCGGTTGATCCGCAACACCATTCGTTCTTACGCGCCCGATGGGCAATACTGGCTGGTGATGCACCAGCATAAACACCCTCGCTTTGCCCACTGCGCCTTGGCAATTGCACGCATTTTTCACTACGGCTGGGTTCGCAAACAGGAATAAATGCAGGCCAAACTCGACCAGGTTGCCAAATACTGGAAAGGCTCAACACCAATGCAGATCAGCTACGCCAACTTTGACCCACAGGCCGTCAAAAAGTTTGAACAGACCCATCCCGCCGTCATGGTGCATTGGATTACCCACGAGGCAGAAAGCAGCTTGGTCTTCAGTCCCGATTACCAACTCACTGCTAAAGAAAAAAAGTACCGTTTGTCGAAAAAGATCGAAGATTTCACAGGTCTGGATTTCAGCAAAAAACACTTCAAGCTGGTGGCTTAAGACGCGGCCTGGGCAAGCTCTTTGTACATAGCATCGTAGGCTAGCGCAGCCGATTGCCACGAATGCTGCTGTGCAAACACCTGTGCAGCCTGGTTCAACGCGCTGGCGAGTAACTTATCGCTCAGAATATTTTTAAGGGCCTGTAGCAGCGCCTGGGCATCCTGCGGATCCTTCAATATCAACGCGTGGACATGATGAGTCAGCAAAGAAGCAATGCCGCAGTACTGGCCGCTGCTCACGATTACAGGCAAACCGTACGCCATGGCCTCCAACACCACCATGGCAAAACTGTCTTCGAGTGTGGGATGTGCGAGCACTTGGGCTGCACTGTAAGCCACTCCCATATCTTGCAATAGGCCTAAAAAATGTACCCGGTTTTGAACACCCAGACTGCGTGCCAGGGTTTGGTAGCGCTCGATCTGGCCGCCATGCCCCACCACCAGTAAATGCACAGCATCCAAACCATGCAGGGCCTGCAGCAGAGTGGTTAAGCCTTTGCGGGTGTAATCGTTAGCCACAAATAACACATACTGCCCCTCGGCAGGTACGCCAAGCAGCTGCCTGGCTTGCACTTGCGTTATCGCCTGCGCAGGCCAGGCCACGCCTGGTGTCACCACGCGCATCTGGGGCTGCGCCTTGGGATATTGCTCGCACAACTCATCTTGCAAGGCTGGAGACACCGCCACAACAATAACCCCCTTGCGCGCTGACATACGTCTGCGCTCCAGCAGCATGTAGGTGATCAACCTGGGGCTGAGAAGAATTTTTAGCCAACGCAAGGACCAGCGCAAACCCTTCCGACCTTCATATAAACTGCGCTGGATAGTTTTAACGTGAATGGTTTGCACTTGGCCGTGCCAGACGTTCTCATGCGAGTGAACAATGTCAAAACCCCGACGCGTGACACGCCAGGCAGCGTAGGCATACCAGAGTTGATTGAGCCAGCGCGGTTTTTTAAACCCGCAAGCTATCGTGTGGTAAGTTACACCCGGCCAGGCATGGTTAATCTCTTGGGCAAATACATGAATTTCATGCTTGGCAGCCAATTGCTCCACCAACGCAATCGAGTAGCGCTCTGCCCCACCCCCAGTCGCTGAAAATATCCTATTCAGCACCGCCACTTTCAATCGACGATCGGGCAACCCCTTTGGCGCAGCACTAGCCACGGCGCTTGTCTTCATATGCGGTAGCCACCTTGCGCCAGAACTGGGGCAACCACACGGAGCCCATCACTTGAACGCGCGGCAACTCCCATAACGAGCTTTGCAACGTAGCCCGGGCACGCACGGTCGTGGTTGCTGCGGCAAAGCCCGCCTGCCTTACTTGCTCAACATGCGCTGCTGAAAAATGACCATAGGGATAACAAAACTGCGTGACTGACGTACCAGTCGCCTGCTCAAGATCGCTTTTGCATCTGGAAATTTCTTCGTGGGCTTGCGCTGCACTGAGTTGGGTTAAGTCCGCATGGCTGCGCGTATGTGCCCCGACTTCCTGCCCGGCTTGCACCCATTGGCGCAACTGCTGAGCATTCATCAAGGCTGTCGGCGCTATATCCTTATCCTGGTCCCACACATTGGTGCCGCCCAGTTGACCACTGACTGCATAGCAGGTGGCGCTGAAGCCATACTGTTGCAACACGGGTAGAGCCAGCTCCAGATTGTTTAGGTAGCCATCGTCAAAGGTGATGCCACACACTTTGCCTTGCTTTTCACCGCGCAAATAGGGCATCAACGCCGCCATGCTCAGGCCTTGGTAGCCCAGTGCCTTGAGAAGCGCCATTTGCCAGGCAAATGAAGTCGGCGAAACAATCAAACCACGCAGAGGGACACCGCGCGCCGGTCGCGCGTCAATCTGGTGGTACATCAGTATGGGAATATGCAGGTCGGCCATGGCTCACAGCAACACAATATCGTACTGCTCTTGTGTTAAGCCGCTCTCGGTCTGCAGCGAAATCGGCTTGCCTATAAAGTCCGACAGGCCTGCCAGGTGCTGACTCTCTTCGTCCAAAAACAGCTCCACCACCTGCGGCGCGGCGATGACGCGAAATTCCTTGGGGTTGAACTGGCGGGCTTCGCGCAGGATTTCGCGCAGGATGTCGTAGGCCACGCTGCGGGCGGTTTTCACACTGCCCTTGCCGGCGCAGGCGGCGCAGGGCTCGCACAGCATGTGGGCTAGCGACTCGCGGGTGCGTTTGCGCGTCAACTCGACCAGACCGAGCTGCGAAAAATCGCCCGCCGCAGTTTTAACGCGGTCCCGCGCTAGCTGTTTGCGAAATTCGGCCAACACCTGGCTGCGGTGGTCATCGCGGGTCATATCGATAAAGTCGGCGATAACGATACCGCCCAGATTGCGCAGGCGCAATTGGCGGGCAATGGCCAGGGCGGCCTCTAAATTGGTTTTGAAAATCGTATCGTCAAAATTGCGTGCGCCCACGAAGCCGCCTGTATTCACGTCTACCGTGGTCAGCGCTTCGGTCTGATCGATGATGAGGTAACCACCGGATTTAAGTTCTACCCTGCGCGCCAGCGCCTTGGCCACCTCTTCGTCGATGCTGTACAGATCAAAAATAGGGCGCTCGCCTTTGTAGAGCTGCAATTTGTCTGCCGCAGCGGGCATGTAGTCGCGGGCAAAAGCCGACAGGGCCTCAAACTGCTCACGCGAATCAATACGGATGCTTTGTGTCTCGTCGCTCACCATATCGCGCAGCACACGCTGCAGCAGGTTTAAGTCGGTATGCAACACCGATTTGGCAGGCAGTTTCACCGATGCGGCTTTGATGCGCGTCCAAGCCTTGCGCAGGTAGGCAATGTCGTCGGCCAGCTCGGCATCACTGGCTTCTTCGGCATTGGTGCGCAAGATAAATCCGCCGCTTGCATCGCCTGCCAGTTGCGCAACCCGTGCCCGCAAAGCATCACGCTGCGCTACCGGGATTTTTTGTGACACACCGATATGCTCGTCCTGCGGCAAAAATACCAGTTGCCGCCCCGCGATGCTGATTTGCGTGGACAGACGTGCGCCTTTGGTGCCGATGGAGTCTTTGATCACCTGCACCATCAGGGACTGGCCTTCAAACACCTGTTTTTCGATCGGCAGTGTAGGCGCTGCGGGTTTGGCTGTTTCTGTTTCAGCGGCACGCCCTTGGGATGTAGGGTTGTACGCCGCCATCAAATCGGCCACATGCAAAAACGCCGCCCGCTCCAGGCCAATGTCGATAAAAGCCGACTGCATACCCGGCAACACCCGCGCCACCTTGCCCAAATAGACATTGCCCACCAGGCCGCGCTCCAACGTGCGCTCGATATGCAGCTCTTGCACGGCACCGTTTTCCACTACGGCCACGCGAGTTTCCTGCGGGCTCCAGTTAATCAGGATGTCTTGCTGCATGGATCGGTTCGGTGCTCTAAATGGTTTTGATGCCAAGTGTACGCAGCATTTGTGCGGTTTCAAACATCGGCAGGCCCATGATGCCGCTGTAACTACCGCTGATGTGCTCAATATACGCCGCCGCCCTGCCCTGCACCGCATAGGCTCCGGCTTTACCCATGGGCTCACTTGTAGCCACATAGCTGCGGATGTGCGCAGCCGTCATCGCGCTAAAACGCACTTGGGAGACCGATACCGCCTGCGCCCGCCTGCGTCCTTTTTGCAGCGCTACGGCGGTAAGCACCCGGTGGGTTTTGCCCGACAGCTCGCGCAGCATGCGGGCGGCATCTGGTGCGTCCACAGGTTTGCCGTAGATCATGCGGCCCAGCGCCACCGTGGTGTCTGCACACAGCACGGGGGCCGGCGGCAGTCCGCGCCGGTGCAGGCGCTGCATGGCTGCATCTAGTTTTAGTGCTGTAACCCTTTTAACATAGGCGTAAGCAGCTTCGTTTTTAATAGCAACTTCCAGTCCTTCTGCATCCTCACTGGCATCGGGCAGCAGCAGTTCAAAGCGCACGCCCAGTTGCTCCAGCAGTTGGGCGCGGCGTGGGCTTTGCGAGGCCAGGTAGATGAAGTTCGCCATGGTATGGATGGATTATTCCCGGTGGTACGGATGACCGGCATTGACCGACCAGGCGCGGTACAACTGCTCGATCAGCAGCACGCGCGCCATGGCGTGCGGCAAGGTCAGGTCAGACAGGCGAATGCGCTCATGCGCGGCCTGGCGAAAGGCTGGTTGCAGGCCATCGGGCCCACCGATGACCAGGGCGACATCGTCACCACCCAGCTGCCAGTCGGTCAGGCGCAGAGCCAGTGCCTTGGTGGACAGCGTTGTACCGCGCTCATCCAGTGCCACGACACGGGCGTTTTTGGGCAACGCGGCTTCAATGCGCTCGCGCTCGGCGGCCAGCAGAGTGTCCAGGGTTTTGGAGCCACGCGGCTCCGTCTTCACCGCTTTGAGTTCGACTTTCAGCTCAGGCGGAAACCGTTTGGCATAGTCGTCCCAGGCGCTCTGCGCCCAGTCGGGCACACGTTGGCCGACTGCGATGATCACCAGTTTCATGCACGCGGGCGTTTGGCTGGAGGGGGCTTAGCGCTTGTCTTAGATCCTGGTTTAGTCGCCGTTTTCTTAACTGTAGGCTTGCCAACCACAGTTATCGGTGTTTTGATATTGTTTGTTTTTTTGGCAGGCGCTTTAGCAGAAGCTGAGGTGGCGGGTGATTTAGCCGCCAGAGTCTTTTTCGTAGCTGCTTTTTTTGCAGGAGTCAAAGGCAGTGCCTCAGGGCGAGGGCCTGCAATAGGGCGCTCTGGTTTTTTGGTTTTTTTAGTTGGCGCTGATTTTTTGGCTGCAGGCTTTTTGGCGGCGGCTAAGGCGGGCGCGGGCGTAGCTATCACAGGCTTGGGCGCACCCAGTTTCAAGCGCACCGGCTTGTCGCCCCAAATTTCTTCCAGATGGTAGTAGGTGCGAATGGCGGGCTGCATGATGTGCACCACGCACTGAAAGCAGTCCACGATAATCCACTCGCCATTGTCTTCGCCCTCTACACGCGGTTTGGGAAAGCCTGCCTCACGGACGGCATCACGCACGCTGGCGGCCAGCGCCTTGGTTTGGCGGTTGGAGGTACCGCTGGCAATGATGACCCGCTCAAACATGGCTGACAAATGCTCGGTATCAAACACCGCGATCTCCTGGGCCTTCACATCCTCCAGCGCATCCACAATGGTGCGTTGCAGTTTGGTCGTGTCTTTTTTGGCGGCGGTGTCTTGCATGGGAAGGGGCGTGGTTAGATTCAATGGGAATACAGGTGATGCTGCGCAATATACCGCGCAACGCTGGGCTTGACCAGATGGTCTATGCCCAGACCTTGACCCACGCGGCGGCGAATATCGGTGGCGCTGGTGGACATGGCAGGCATAGAGATGTTTAACATTTTACACGCTACCGAGGGGGTATTTGGGTTGCCTTTTATAGCATTTTCACTTGCAGAACTTGCGCGAGCAGCTACACAAACAGTAGCAATTTGGGTAATGTCTTGCCAGCGCCGCCAAGTGGAAAACGCTGCGAATTGGTCAGTTCCCATGATTAAAAACAGCTCAGCATGTGGATATTCTGCACGCAGCTCGGTCAAGGTATCAACGGTGTAGGTAGCGCCCGTGCGCAGCGTTTCGCGCGCATCCACCTGCACCAGCGGCAAATCGGCAAAGGCCAGGCGCGCCATCGCCAGGCGATGCTGCGCTGCACTGGGCTGCTGTGCCCTGTGCCAGGTCTGACCAGTAGGGAAAATACACAACTGGTCTAGCTCAAGCTGAGCTATTGCTGCCTCAGCCAGAGCATGGTGCGCCGCATGCGGCGGATCAAACGCGCCGCCATAGAACCCCAGGCGCAGTATGAGCGGCGCAGCAGTGCTGGTCAAACCCAGTCCTTTCGCACCAAAAACCTCTCGGTCAACTCCGCCTCGGACGAGCCTGCGCGGCTACTGCGCTGGTAGGCCCAGCTCGCCATGGGCGGCATGCTCATCAAAATGGACTCGGTGCGTCCACCCGACTGCAAACCAAAATGCGTGCCCCGGTCCCACACCAGGTTGAACTCCACATAGCGCCCACGCCGGTACAGCTGAAAATCGCGCTGGCGCTGGCTGTACTTCATACCAATACGGCGGCTCAAAATGGGCAGGTACGCGTCTAAAAAGGAGTCACCCACGGCTTGGATCAAGGCCAGGCCGTTATCAAAGCCCCCCTCGGTAAAGTCGTCAAAGAATATGCCGCCAATACCGCGCGGTTCATCGCGGTGCTTGACGTAAAAATATTCGTCACACCAGGCTTTGTATTTGGGGTATTTATCCACGCCAAAGGGTTGGAGGGTATCGCGGCACACAGTATGAAAATGCACCGCATCATCATCAAAACCGTAGTACGGGGTCAAGTCCATGCCACCGCCAAACCAAAACACGCGCTCGTTGCCCGCTGCGGTCGCCGTCAGCATACGGATGTTCATATGCACGGTGGGCGCATAGGGGTTCAGCGGATGGAACACCAAGGACAGCCCCAGCGCCTCAAACGGCGCGCCCGCCAGCTCGGGCCGCGCTGCAGTGGCCGAGGGCGGCAGCTTCGCGCCACGCACATGGCTGTAGCCGCAGCCAGCCCGCTCAAACACCACGCCGCCTTCAAGAATTTGGGTAATGCCATTGCCTTGCAGCGGCTCGGCCTTGGCTTTCTTCCAGCGATCCACTACAAAAGCACTACCGTCCACCGCACCGATGGTGGTGGTGATGCGATCTTGCAAGTCCAGTAAATATTCTTTGACGGTGGCAATGCCCATGGTGTTTGGTTTTCTCAGAAATCGCAGGCTAGCGCACTACCGTGTCTGCGCGCAGTACGCTGGGGTCAAGCATTTGCACGGGGGTCATCAACGCAGGTTTGAAGCCGCGCACCCCCGCATAAACAGCGGCTATTCGCGCCATATCTTGCGCCTGATTGCCAGTGAGTGCAATGAAATCCTGCACGCGAATGGCGCGTTGCCCATAGTCGAGTTTAATCAAACACAGCGGCACCTGCGCGCCCAGCGCAGTTTGGTAAAAACCGCTGCGCCAGCCTGCTAGGCACTTGCGGGTGCCCTCGGGCGACAGGCCCAGCCAACAGTAGGTTTGTGCGGCCTTGTGCTGTGCAAACATGGCCAGCGCTTGCTGCACCAGGCCCGTGGCCGCCGTGCGCTTAACGGGCACGCCGCCAATCCAGCGCAGCCATCGGCCCAGCACGGGTAGCCTGAACAAACTGTCTTTACCCCAAAACATCACTTGCACACCCAGCGCCCATTTGGCCAAAAACATGATGGGCGCGTCCCAATTGCTGGTGTGCGGATAGACCACGATCACGCCTTGCAGTGCTGGAAAGCCCGAAAAATGCAGTCTCCAGCCCATCGCACGCAAAAGCCAGTGTGCCCAGGCCTGGCCGCGAAACTGGATGGGGTAAGGCAGTGGGTAGTCGCTCACCACGTCGGGGCTTGGCAGCTGCGAGGGCATGTGGGGTGGCAAGGCGTGTGACAAAGCGAATGGCTGCTAAGCGTGCTCAGGCTTTGATAGCCCGGTAGCCAATGTCACTGCGGTATTGCGCGCCATCAAATCGGATGGATTGCACAATATCGTGCGCCCTGCTCTGCGCTTTTTTCACCGTCTCAGCCAGCACCGTCACGCACAGCACGCGTCCGCCATTCGTCAGCGTTTGGCCATCCTGCGCCTGCGTACCTGCATGGAAGACCACGGCATCATCACCCACCGACGAGTCACCACCAGGCAACCCGGTCATCACGTCGCCCTTGCGCGGCGACAGGGGGTAGCCTGCTGCCGCCATCACTACCCCCAGTGCAACACGGCGATCCCACTGCAAATCGACCGTGTCGAGTTTTTGCTCGGTCGCGGCCATCAGGACATCGACCAGGTCGGTTTTCAGGCGCATCAGGATGGGTTGCGTCTCCGGGTCGCCCAGGCGGCAGTTAAATTCCAGGGTTTTCAGCCTGCCATCTGGGGTAATCATCAAACCCGCATACAAAAACCCGGTGTAGTTGATGCCATCTTTGTCCATGCCGCGAAGGGTAGGCACAATTACCTCGCGCATGGCGCGGGCATGCACCTCGGGTGTCACCACGGGCGCTGGGCTGTAGGCGCCCATGCCGCCCGTGTTGGGGCCTTCGTCACCATCCAGCAGGCGTTTGTGGTCCTGGCTGGTGGCAAGTGCCGTCACGTTTGTGCCGTCGCACAGCACGATAAAGCTGGCTTCTTCGCCCTCCAAAAACTCCTCTATCACCACGCGGGCGCTGGGTTTGCCGTCCGCACCCGCGTTGTGCACCACGCCCAGGCTGGTGTCCAGCAGCATAAAGTCGATGGCTGCGTGGGCTTCCGTGGATGTCATGGCCACCACCACGCCCTTGCCTGCTGCCAGTCCGTCGGCCTTCACCACAATCGGTGCCCCTTTTTTGTCTACATAGGCGTGCGCGGCTGTTGCATCGGTAAAAGTCTCAAACTCCGCTGTGGGTATACCGTGGCGCTGCATAAAGGCTTTGCTAAAGGCCTTGGAGCTCTCCAGTTGCGCGGCGGCCTGCGTGGGACCAAAGATGCGCAGGCCATGCTGGCGAAACTCATCAACGACACCAGCGGCCAGTGGTGCCTCTGGCCCCACCACCGTCAACGCTATCTTTTCAGTAGCTGCCCACGCACGTAATTCGGCGGCTGTAGCCAGATTTATGTTCTCAAAACGGCCATCCAGCGCCGTCCCCCCGTTGCCCGGAGCCAGGTACACCTTTTGCACCTTCGGGCTTTGCGCCAGCTTCCAGGCCAAGGCATGTTCGCGGCCACCGCCGCCTATTACTAAGATTTTCATGAGCTTAGTTCTGCATTGTGGTACACGGCCTGCGTGTCGTCCATGTCTTCCAAAACATCCAGCAGTTTTTGCATCCGCACCGATGCGTCTGCATCCAATACCACCGGGTTTTCAGCGCGCATGGTCACCTCGGCAATCTCGGGTTTCAAGCCTGCTGCCTCCAGTGCGTTTTTCACCGCCTCAAAGTCATGCACGCTGGTCAGCACCTCGATGCCGCCCTCCTCGTCGGCAATCACGTCCTCTGCACCCGCCTCCAGCGCCACTTCCATCACCTTATCCTCGTTCACACCCGGTGCCAGCAGAATCTGCCCACAATGCTTGAACTGAAACGCCACCGAGCCCTCGGTACCCATGTTGCCACCGTGCTTGCTGAAGGCAAATCGCACTTCGGCCACCGTGCGCACCTTGTTGTCGGTCATGGTGTCCACCAAAATCGCCGCGCCGCCAATGCCATAGCCCTCGTAGCGAATTTCCTCGTAATGCACGCCCTCCAAATTGCCCGTGGCTTTGTCGATATTGCGCTTGACGGTGTCGGCGGGCATATTGGCCGCCTTGGCCTTGTCTACCGCCAAACGCAGGCGCGGATTGGCGCTGAGGTCGCCCCCACCCATGCGGGCGGCCACCATGATCTCGCGCACCACCCGCGTCCAGACGCGCTGGCGCTTCTCGTCCTGGCGACCTTTGCGGTGCTGAATATTTGCCCATTTACTATGACCTGCCACTGAAATACCTCAATTTATTGGTTACGCTACGGTCTGATTGTACTTTTGGAGTCTCCCCATGACCGAACCTATTTTGATTGCCAAGAATAAAAGCACCGAATGCTTTTTGCGCCCCGACAAAGCCAACCGCCACGGCCTGATCACGGGAGCCACGGGTACGGGCAAAACCATCACCCTGCAAACCATGGCCGAGGGCTTTAGCCGCATCGGCGTACCCGTGTTCATGGCCGATGTGAAGGGCGACCTGACGGGTATCTCGCAAAAGGGTGTTATCGGTGAAAAACTGGCCAAAGTCATTGCAGAACGTGCGCTAGCAGCTCCTGAATCAGTAGCATATCCCAGCACCTTATGGGACGTGTTTGGCACACAAGGCCACCCGGTGCGGGCCACCATCAGCGACCTGGGCCCACTGCTGCTGTCGCGCATGCTCAACCTGAACGAAACCCAGGCGGGCGTGCTGCAACTGGTGTTCAGGGTGGCCGACGACCAAGGCCTACTGCTGCTGGACATGAAAGACCTGCGCGCCATGCTGCAAAACGTGGGCGACAACGCCAGCACATTTACCACCGAATACGGCAACGTCAGCCCGGCCAGCGTGGGTGCCATTCAGCGTGGCCTGCTGCAAATTGAGGAGCAAGGGGGCAGCCAATTCTTTGGCGAGCCAATGCTCAATATTGCCGACTTTATGCAGACTGACAGCAGTGGCAAAGGCATCATCAACATCCTGGCCGCCGACAAACTGCTGAACTCCCCGCGCCTGTACGCTACCTTTTTGCTGTGGATGCTCAGCGAGCTGTTTGAGACCCTGCCTGAGGTGGGGGATCTGGACAAACCCAAGCTGGTGTTCTTTTTTGACGAAGCGCATTTGCTGTTCAACGAAGCGCCCGCCGTGCTGCTGCAGCGCATCGAGCTGGTGGTGCGCCTGGTACGCTCCAAGGGCGTGGGTGTGTACTTTGTAACGCAGAACCCGCTGGACATCCCCGACACGGTGTTGGCCCAGCTGGGTAACCGCGTGCAACACGCCCTGCGCGCCTTCACCCCGCGTGACCAAAAGGCCGTGCAGGCCGCAGCCGAGACCATGCGGCAAAACCCCAAACTCGACATCGCCACCGCCATCACCGAACTGGCCGTGGGCGAGGCGCTGGTGAGCTTTTTAGATGAAAAAGGTCGCCCCGGAGTGACGGAGAGGGTGTATGTGCTGCCGCCGGGCAGCCAGATTGGCCCCATCACGCCCGAGCAGCGCAAGGCATTGATGGCCAGCTCCATCGTGGCAGGCGTGTACGAGAAGACCGTAGACCGTGAGTCGGCCTACGAAAAACTCAAAGGCCGCACCAGCACCAATATGGCCAGCGAGTCGCAGGCCAAAGAGGTGGCCAAGGAGATCGCCAAAGAGGCTGGCAATGCCGCAGGCAGCGAAGCCAGTGGCGGCTTTTTTGACAATCTGGGCAGCATCTTCGGTGGCGGTGCCAAACGTACCCGCGCCAGCGCCGGAGAGCAGATGATCAAGTCCGCCGCCAGCTCGATTGGCCGGGAAGTCGGCAGGCAGATCATTCGCGGCGTGCTGGGCAGTATTTTGGGCCGTCGGCGCTAGGCTGATACCGCAGGGGCTGTAGCCATGGCTAAAGCCGGACTGGAAGGCATGGACGGCCTAGCTGCAAAGTAATCTGGCAAACTGCGTGGCCCAGTAGCCTGGGCTGTGCAGGAAGGCAACTTGAATGGTATCTATCGAGGTACCGATACCATTTAAGCTTCAAAATCCGGGCAGTGTTTGGGTTGCGCTTTATCAAAGGCACTCAACTGCATGCACGCATCAAACGCCGCCATAGTGCGGGGCAGGCCAGAGAAGTCGCAGTCAAAGCGTTTGCCGTTAAAAATCTGTGGCACCAGGCAGCAGTCGGCCAGTGTGGGCGTGTTGCCGTAGCAAAATTTGCTAGAGGGCAGTTGCGCTAGCTGCCTTTCAAAGCTCACTAAACCATCACGTACCCAGTGGCGGTACCAGGTGTTTTTAGTCCCTTCATCGAGCTTGAGTTCTTTCACCAAATATTTGAGCACGCGCAGGTTGTTCAGTGGGTGAATTTCGCAGGCAATGCTTTGCGCTAGCGCACGCACTTTAGCCCGGCCCAACGGGTCTGTGGGTAGCAATGCGGGCGTGGGGTGGGTTTCGTCCAGGTATTCGATGATGGCCATGGACTGGCTCAGTTTGGCCTGTGCTGAGTCTGCCGAAGGCTGCGTATCCAGCAGTGGCACCAGCGTATCGGCGGACAGGCTGGCGTACTCTGGTTTTTTATGGTCTCCCTTGGCAATATGCACGCTGATGTACTCATAAGGCAAGCCCTTGAGACCCAGTGCAATGCGCACGCGAAAAGAAGCGGAGGAGCGAAAGTAGTTGTAGAGTTTCATAGGGATAAGGATAACCCGATTGCGCTCGCGCGCGCAGCCGCGCTACAGTCAGAGGGTGAAAAAAGAGCTCAACGCACTCCTGACCCAAATTAGCCCCGGCACGCCATGCGGTGCCTTGATGCGCCAGTACTGGCAGCCCATCGCCTTGGTCGATGAATTTAACCCCACACTGGATGCCCGCATGGCCCAGCGCCCTGTCAAGGCGGTGCGGGCGCTGGGGCAAGACTTTGTGCTGTTCCAAAACGCACCGCGCGCGGACGGCAGCATCGGCTATGGCTTGCTGGACCGCGACTGCCCGCACCGGGGTGCAGACCTGGGCTTTGCGCGTTACGAGATTGCCCCCGACGGCGCAGGCCAGCCACAGGCGGGCATTCGCTGCCCCTTTCACGGCTGGAAATTTGCCGCTGACGGCACCTGCCTGGAAACCCCCGCCGAGCCCGAAGGCAGCCCTCTTTGCAAAAGCGTGCGCCAGCGCAGCTACCCGGTGCTGGAAAAATCGGGCGTACTATTTGCCTGGCTGGGCGATGCAGGCATAGCACCCCCGCCATTTCCGGCCTTTGACTGCTTTACCGCGCCCACCAGCCACACCTTTGCCTTCAAAGGCCAGTGGCAAGCCAACTGGCTGCAATGCTTTGAGGTGGGTATCGACCCGGCGCACCCTTCTTTTTTGCATCGATTTTTCAATGATGCGGCTTTAGGCGATGTGGGTGACAACGCAAGCGGCAAGCAGTTTCGCAGTGCCAGCGTGGGTGATGTAGACGGAGAGCATTGGCCCATGACCCGTGTGATGCGCGAGCTGCACCGCCCCGATATCCGCTGGGAGAGCACTCCCAGCGGCATGCGCCTGACGGCGCTGCGCCAACTCAGCCAGGCTCACATGCATGTGCGGGTGACGCAGGCGATCTTTCCGCATACTTTTGTGATCCCCTTGAGCGAGACGATGACGATTACACAAATGCACTTGCCCGTGGATGACACGCACACTTATTGGTACAGCATCTTCACCAGCTTTGCCGGCCCGGTGGACAAAGAGGCCATGCGCGCGCAACGCCTGCAATACATCACCCTGCCCGACTACCTGCCCAAAGCCGGTCGCTGGAACGCCTGGGGCTTTAACGCCACCGAGCAGCACAGCAGCACCTACCTGGGTATGGGCGAGGACGACATCAACGTGCATGACCAGTGGGCCGTAGAAAGCATGGGAGCAGTGCAAGACCGCACCCGCGAGCACCTGGGAACCAGCGACCGCGTCATCATCGCCAACCGCCGCGCATTGCAAAAAGCCATCGAGACAGTGCAGGCAGGCGGCACGGCTCCTGGCCTAGCCGATAGCACACTGGCCGCGCAACTGAGCGGGCCTGACACCTTCGACGGCTTTGCACCGGCTGCGAGCTGGCAGGCTTGGTGGCAAGCACAGGCCACGCAAAAGCGCGCATCCGCAGCGTGGACGCACACCGCATGAACATCGAAGACACCCTACAGCGTATGGCCGAATCCGGCATCCAGCAGGTGCGCCTGGCTTGGTGTGACCTGCATGGTGAGCTGCGCGGCAAAACGCTGATGCCCATCGCCGCGCTAGACGCACTCAGCCATGGCATCGGCCTGGTGGGCACGCTGGCCCTGAAAGACAGCTCCGACCGCACAGCATTCAAGGTGTTTGAAGCAGGCGGCACCGATGCCTTCCCCGAGTTTGCCAATGCTGCCAACCTGGTGCTGCGGCCCCACCTGGACAGCTACCAGGAGCTACCCTGGGCCAAGGGCACGGCCTGGCTGCAGGGCCAAGTGCACTATGCCGACGGCCGCGCAGCACCGCTAGACACCCGCCATATCCTGCAAACCGCGTTGGCTAAGCTGCAAGAGCACGGCTTGGGGCTACGCTGCGGCTTGGAAGTTGAATTTCATATTTACAAAATAGAAAACACCCGTCCCCAGCTAGACCCCGAGCTAGCCGGCTGGCCCGGTCTGCCGCCAGCAGTGTCCATGGTGCACCCCGGCTACCGCCTGCTGTCAGAGCAATGGGCAGACATGGCGGACGAGCCCCTGCGCATCGTGCGCGAGACTGCGCAGGCGCTGGGCCTGCCGCTCACCTCGCTGGAGATTGAGATGGGCCCCTCGCAAGTTGAGGCGGTGTTTGAAGCCACCGACGCGCTCACCGCAGCCGACAATATGGTGCTGTTTAGAAGCGCCATCCGCCAAGCATTGCGCCGTGCCGGTTACCACGCCACCTTCATGTGCAGGCCGCCCTTCCCGCACATTATGAGCAGCGGCTGGCATCTGCACCAGTCGCTGGTGCAACTCGAGGGCAACCAGAATGCCTTTGCCAAACCGCAGCCTACAGAGCCCACCCTGGACTGGTACCAGCGCGCCATGGCCGCGCCCCAGAGCGCAGCGCGCCTGGCAAAACCGCTGGAAGCCTCCAGCTACCTCAGCCCGTTGGGTGCGCACTACCTGGCAGGCCTGCTGGCGCATGCACCCGCATGCACAGCGCTGAGCAACCCCAGCATCAACGCCTACACCCGCTTTGCGCCCCACGCCCTGGCGCCGCAGTGCGTCGTCTGGGGCCACGACAACCGGGGCGCTATGCTGCGCGTCATCACCGTACCCGGCAACCCGCAGGCTACCCGCATCGAAAACCGCGTCGGCGAACCCATGGCCAACCCCTACTTGTACTTTGCCTCACAAATCTATGCGGGGCTGGACGGCATTCATCGCAAGTTGGCAGCGCCGCCCGCCAGCGAAACGCCCTATGCGGCCCATGCTGAATACTTGCCCACCACGCTGCAGGATGCTATAGCCGCACTGCGAGCCGATGCAGTGCTGTGCCAGGCTTTGGGCAGCTCTTTTGTAGACTACTTCAGCCAGGTCAAACGCCAGGAAATTGCCCGCTACGATGCTGCGCAAGACCAAGTTGACTGGCAACGCAGAGAGATTTTTTCGCGTTACTGAGAAATTTTTTTCCTTGGAAAGTTGAGCGGGATTGAGCCTGATACCATGCTGGCCTAATCACAGCTCCGTCATGCTCACCCAAACCCTGCACCCCGACCGCGCCCAGCTCTATCAAGACATGTCGCTGCACAACCTCAGCCCGCTGTGGGAAGTGCTGCACGCGCTGGTGCCGCCGCAGCCTAAAACACCGTGCGTGCCCGCACTATGGAAGTACGACGAGGTACGCCCGTTCCTGATGCGTGCGGGCTCGGCCATCACCGCCGAAGAGGCGGTGCGCCGGGT
The DNA here is from genome assembly GCA_043769005.1 of Polaromonas sp. Lineage (GTDB taxonomy): Bacteria > Pseudomonadota > Gammaproteobacteria > Burkholderiales > Burkholderiaceae_C > JAAFIP01. Next base: position 23,724 of record JAYVJV010000030.1, read on the forward strand.
GCTGATTTTAGAAAACCCCACCCTGCGCGGCCACAGCTGTATCACCCAGTCGCTGTACGCGGGCCTGCAACTCATCTTGCCCGGTGAGGTAGCGCCCAGTCACCGCCACACCCAGTCGGCTCTGCGCTTTATTGTCGAAGGCTCGGGTGCCTACACTGCCGTGGATGGCGAGCGCACCACCATGCAGCCGGGCGACTTCATCACCACACCCAGCATGACCTGGCACGACCACGGGCATGAGGCGCAGGGCCCCATGGTCTGGCTGGACGGGCTGGACATCCCCATGCTGCGCTTTTTTGACGCGGGCTTTGCCGAAAACGACACCTCCAAGTCGCAGCAGGTCAAGGCAGCCGAGGGCGCAAGCTTTGCCCGGTATGGCCACAACATGGCCCCGGTGCGCGGCGCGTCGCCCTATGGCGCTACCAGCCCCATCTTCAGCTACCCCTACAGCCGCACGCGTGAAGCGCTACACAATTTAGAGCGCTCGGCCCCGGTAGATGCCTGGGACGGCATCAAACTGCGCTATACCAATCCGCTCACGGGTGGCTCGCCCTTGCCCACGATGGGCACCTTCATGCAGCTTTTGCCCAAGGGCTTTAGCGGCAAGCCCTACCGCCAGACCGATGGCACGGTGTTCAGCGTGTTGGAGGGTACGGGCACTGCGTACATCGAGTCACCTGCGGGCAAGGCACAATTTGACTTTAAGCCACGCGACCATTTTGTCGTGCCGTCGTGGCACACCCTCAGTCTGAACAGTGCGCCAGGTTGTGTGCTGTTCAGTTTTTCAGACCGTCCAGTGCACCAAGCACTGGGCATCCACCGAGAAGAAAGACTAGACGCATGAGCTACGTATTTACGCCCGCACCCATAGTCAGCGTGCCCGTAGTGGGCCGCGCAGAGCGCTTTCCGGTAGCCCGCATTTACTGCGTGGGCCGCAACTACGAAGACCACGCCAAAGAGATGGGGTTTACCGGCCGCGAGCCGCCCTTCTTCTTTATCAAACCCGCCAATACCGCCGTAGTGGTCAACGCTGGCGAGACGGGCAGCGTGCCCTACCCCAGCCTGACCAAAAACTTCCACCACGAGATCGAGCTGGTGGCCTGCATTGGCACGGTCGGCAAAAATATCAAAGCGGCGGATGCCATGAAGCACATCTTTGGCTACGCCGTCGGCCTGGACATGACGCGGCGCGACCTGCAAGGCGAGATGAAAAAGCAGGGCCGTCCCTGGTGCATCGGCAAGGCGTTTGACCACTCTTCCCCCATTGGTCCCATCACCCCCGCCGACCAGGCAGGAGATATTGAAAACGCCGAGATCTGGATCAGCGTCAACGGCGCAGAGCGCCAGCGCAGCCACGTCAACAAGCTGATCTGGAACATGGCCGAAACCATTGAGCACCTGAGCACCGCGTGGGAACTGCAACCCGGCGACCTGATTTACACCGGCACACCTGCTGGCGTGAACGCAGTGGTGAGCGGCGACACCATGGTCGGCATGGTGGGTGGCCTGACCGAGCTGCGCGTGAAGGTTTTGTAAGCCTTTTAGGCCTCTAGCCCAATAAAATATAGCGTAAGCAGCTATTGAATATATAGCAATCTGCGCCATGAAAAGTACCCACATTGCCGCACCTCAAGGAGCATTAGATGAAAATTCTTGAGCCGCTGGCCAAGTTGTGCGCCATCCTGGCCGGTTTGCTGCTGATCTTTATTACCTTGATGACCGTCGTCAGCGTAATTGGCCGCGACACCATTGGCAAAACCATTGTGGGCGACTTTGAGCTCTCGGGCGCGGCCGCAGGTGCGGCCATTGCGTTGTTTATGCCCTGGTGCCAGTTCAAACGCGGCAACATCATGGTGGACTTTTTCACCAGCAAAGCGTCTGCCGCTGCGCAGCACACCTTGGAACGTTTTGGCGCACTATTGCTGGCTGCGGTGATGGGGCTGATGACCTGGCGTACGACGCTGGGCGGACTGAACGCCTGGACCAGCCACAGCGGCACGATGATGCTGAACTTTCCCGAGTGGGTGATCTACAGCGCCATGGTGCCGCCGCTGGCGCTCACCGCGGTGATTGCCCTGCATCAAGTGTTTTTTGGTTTTGCGGGCCAAGACCAGGAAGCCAACCCGGAGCTGGCAGTATGAGCGGCATTCAACTGGCCTTGATGATCTTTGGCACCATGCTGGTGCTGATGGCGGTGCGGGTGCCCATCGCGGTATGCATGTTTGTAGCAGGCTGCATCGGCTACGTGGTGCAAACTGGCTGGAGCCCACTGGCCAACTTTTTAAACAACCAGGCCTACGCCCGCTTTGCCAGCTACGACCTGTCGGTGATTCCTCTGTTCATTTTGATGGGCCACTTTGCCACCCAAGGCGGCATCAGCAAGGCCTTGTTTACCTTTGCCGCTGGCGTGATGGGCCGCTTCAAAGGCGGCCTGGCCATGGGCGCGGTGCTGGCCTGCGCGGCCTTTGGTGCCATTTGCGGATCGTCTGTAGCAACCGCTGCCACCATCACCAATGTGGCCTATGACGAAATGCGCAAACACGGTTACTCCGGCCGCCTGACCACGGGCACGCTGGCTGCGGGCGGCACGCTGGGGATTTTGATCCCGCCCTCGGTGCCCTTGGTGATCTACGCCATCCTCACCGAGCAAAACATTGCCAAACTGTTTGCCGCTGCCATGGTCCCCGGCATCATCGCCATGCTGGGTTACATGATCGCCATTGGCATCTATGTGCGCGTGGTGCCCGGCCATGCGCCCGATCATGACGAGGTAGCCAAAAACAACATCGGCAGCGCGCTGCTGGGCATTGGCCCGATTGCTGCCATTTTTGTGATTGTGTTTGGCGGTATTTACGGCGGATTTTTCACCCCCACCGAAGGCGCTGCCGTAGGTGCGTTTGCCACCTTTATGGCCGCCCTGCTCAAACGCGAGATGACCTGGGACAAGTTTAAAAACTGCTTCTATGCCACGGCAGAAAGCTCGGCCATGATCTTTTTGATCTTTCTGGGCGCTGATTTGATGAACGCCTCGCTGGCGCTCACGCAGGTGCCCTCGCAGTTGGCCCAGTTGGTCGGCTCCTGGGGCCTGTCGCCCGTCATGGTGGTGGCCGCCATCATGCTGTTTTATGTGGTGCTGGGCGCGGTGATGGACGAGCTGTCCATGATCTTGCTGACCATTCCCATTTTCTTCCCCATGATCATGGGGCTGGACTTTGGCATGAGCAAGGAGCACACCGCCATCTGGTTTGGCATCATGGTGCTGATGACGGTGGGCTTTGGCATGCTGGCCCCTCCCGTAGGCCTGAACGTGTATGTCGTCAATGGCATGACTAAGGGCAAAGGCGATGCCGTGCCGATTGCCGAGAGCTACAAGGGCGTGATGCCGTTTTTAATCAGCGACACCGTGCGTACCCTGCTGCTCCTGTTTTTCCCGGTCATCTCGCTGTATGTGCTGCGGTTTATGAAGTAGCCCCGTACGCACCCGATCACACGCACCCAACCACACTCGCCCGATTTTTTTGGATTTTTTGCCAATTTTTAGGGTTAGCCCGCTCAACCTTTTGCCTTCTGGCACGTTATCTTTCTGTCTATCACTTTTTGGAGCTTTCTACATGGTTCAACGTCGCACCCTCATCCAGTCTGGCATCGCCGCCGCCGTCGGCAGCACCGCACTGGCCAGCCTGGCCCAGCAGCCTACCGTCACGCTGAAGTTTCACACCTTCATGTCGCCCCAGTCCAACGTGTGGCTGAACATGCACAAGGCCTGGATGGACAAGGTCGAAAAAGAGTCCGGTGGCCGCATCAAGTTTGAAGCCTACCCCGCCATGCAACTGGGCGGTACGCCCGTGCAACTGTACGACCAGGCCCGCGACGGCGTGGTGGACATCATCTGGACGCTGCCAGGCAACACCACCGGGCGCTTTCCCCGCGTGGAAGTGTTTGAGCTGCCCTTCATGATGACCAATGCCGAGGCCACCTCCAAAGCCTATTGGGAATATGTGCAAACCATGGCTCCTGACGAATTCAAAGACGTGCAGGTGCTGGCGCTGCAGGTGCACGGCCCGGGCGTGATCCACACCACTGACAAACCCGTCAAATCCGTGGCCGACATGAAGGGCATCAAAGTGCGTGGCCCATCCCGCCAAATCAACAAGCTGTTGGGCACCCTGGGCGCAACACCCGTGGGCATGCCCCTGCCCGGCATTCCGGATGCCCTGTCCAAAGGCACCATCCAGGGTGCAGTGATCCCCTGGGAAGTAGTGCCCTCGGTCAAGGTGCAAGAGCTGACCAAGTACCACGCCGAATTTGACCCGGCGGGTGGCGCGCTGTACACCATCACCTTTGTGATGGCGATGAACAAAGCCAAGTACGACAGCTTACCGCAAGATTTGAAAAAAATCATCGACAACAACTCAGGCATGGCCACCTCGGGCTGGCTGGGCAAGACGCAGCAGGCGGGCGATGCAGCGGGCCGCAAGTCGGCTGTGGACCGTGGCAACACCATCTTCACCGTGGGCAAAGAAGAAGCCCAGCAGTTTCGCCGTGCCTCGCGCCTGGTGGAAGTGGAATGGGTCGAAGACATGAAAAAGCGCGGCTTTGACGGCCAGAAGCTGCTGGAAACCGCCCGCAGCTTGATCGAGAAGCACACCAAGACCACCAAGGGTTAAACGTCCCAAGCGGTCTGGGCACACGGCAAAAAGGCCTCTTCGGAGGCCTTTTTTGTTGTTTCCGTCTTTGTAGCGCGCTCTAAAAACCAGCAAAACCCGCTAAAATCGAAGGCTTTGCGCAGATAACCTGCGCTGCCTACCCAAGAAACTGCTTTCCATGAAAATCGCTCAAGAAATCCGCGCTGGCAACGTCGTTATGCACGGCAAAGACCCCATGGTCGTCCTGAAAACCGAATACAGCCGGGGTGGGCGCAACTCTGCCACCGTACGCATGAAGCTCAAAAGCCTGATCGCCAACTTCGGCACCGAAGTGGTGTTCAAGGCCGACGACAAGATGGATCAGGTGATTTTGGACAAAAAAGACTGCACCTACAGCTACTTTGCCGACCCCATGTACATCTGCATGGACAGCGAGTTCAACCAGTACGAGGTAGAAGCCGAGAACATGGGCGACACGCTCAACTACATTGAAGACGGTATGGAACTCGAAGTGGTGTTCTACGACGGCAAAGCCATCTCGGTCGAGCTACCCACCAGCGTGGTGCGCGAGATCACCTGGACCGAGCCGGCCGTCAAAGGCGACACCTCGGGCAAAGTACTCAAGCCTGCCAAGATTGCCACTGGCTTTGAAGTGGGTGTGCCGATTTTTGTGGCCCAGGGCGACAAAATCGAGATTGACACCCGCACAGGTGAATACCGCAAACGTGTGTAAGCCGCTGTGCATAGCGCCGCATTGTGCTGCGCTACTTGTCGCAAAAGGCTCCTTCGGGAGCCTTTTTGCTTGGGTACTCGTAACACCCTAGAATCAAACCCATGGAAAACACCCAAAACCTGACAGAACAACGCCTGGCCGATGCCTGGGCCACCCTGCATGCCCACGCCAACCAGGACGCGCAGCTCACCCCCAATGCCGACCGCATCGCCTTTGCCGACCCCGAGTTTTTGCTGCGCCGCGAGGTACGCGGCATTCGCATGCAACTGGAAATGCTCAAGCCCGAGCTAGGCCAGGCCGAGCACGGCATAGACAACACCATTGTGGTCTTTGGCGGCGCGCGCTTTTGCAGCCCCGAAGACGCGCAGGCCGCGTTGGCCAAAGCCCAGGCCTCTGGTAACGCCGCCCAGCTCACCATTGCCCAGCGCTTGGTGCGCAACGCGCCCTACTACACGCAGGCCCGCGAGTTTGGCCGCCTGGTGGGCGAGCACTGCCTCACCTGCAAACGGGTCAATAAAATGTTCATCTGCACTGGCGGCGGCCCCGGCGTGATGGAAGCAGCCAACCGGGGCGCGCAAGACGCAGGCGCGGTGAGCGTCGGCCTGAACATCGCCCTGCCCCATGAGCAAGGTGCCAACCCCTACGTCACCCCTGAGCTGAGTTTTAAGTTTCACTACTTTGCACTGCGCAAAATGCACTTCATGATGCGCGCCAAAGCCCTGGTGGCCTTCCCCGGCGGCTTTGGCACGCTGGACGAGCTGTTTGAAGTACTCACCCTGGTGCAAACCCACAAAGCCAAACCCGTGCCGATCTTTTTATATGGCAGCCAGTACTGGAAGCGCCTCATCAACTTTGATGTGCTGGTAGACGAAGGTGCCATCTCGCCCGAAGATGTCAAGCTGTTCACCTATGTAGACGACCCGCAGACGGCGTGGAATGAAATCAAGCGCTTCTACGCACTCTGAACTTCATGCCCACCAAGAAGCCAGCAAAACCCGTGCAAGGCATAGACCACTACGAAAACTTCCCCGTAGCCTCTTGGCTGTGCCCTGCCCATCTGCGCCCGGCCATCAGGGCCGTATATGCATTTGCCCGCACAGCCGACGACCTGGCCGACGAAGGCCAGGCCAAACCCGAGCAGCGGCTGGCAGACTTGGCCACGTATCGCGCCGACCTGTATGCCTGCGCCGATGGGCATACCCTATCTGCACGCTGGCCCCAGGTGTTTAGCGCACTGGCGCCGCACCTCGTGTCCCAAATGGGCAGCCATGTGCTGCGCACCGATTTCCCCGTGCCCCTGCTTAACGACCTGCTACTGGCCTTTGAGCAGGACGTACACGCCAGCGCGTCTGCCCACTGGTATGGCAACCATGCCGAGCTGTTTGACTATTGCAGTTTCTCGGCCAATCCGATTGGCCGCATCATGCTGCACCTCTACGGCGTGAGTGAGGCCGAAGCGCTGGCCGAGTCCGATGCCATCTGCACGGCCCTGCAGCTGATTAACTTTTGGCAGGACCTGAGCAAAGACATTCCCCGAGGACGCTACTACCTGCCCCGCGACATGATGGCTGCCTGCAAAGTCAGCCGCAAACAGGTCGAGGCGTGCAAAGATAAAAAAAATACTATGGAATTGATAGCTGCTTGCGCTGATATTGCAAAGTCAAACATGCAAAAAGGCTATGCATTACCAGCACGCATCCAGCGCCAGCAAGGCGGCTTTAGCGGCTGGCGCTCCGCTCTGGAGCTGCGCTGCGTCATCCAAGGTGGCCTGCGCATTCTGGACAAAATCAAAGCGCTGAACTACCGCACCCTAGACCAGCGGCCCAAACTGGGCACATGGGATATGGTGGTCGTACTTTGGCGTGCCATGGTGATGTGAGCGATAAATCCGCCAATCCTGCGACAATCATCGAATGAGCCCGCAAGACTACGTCCAGCAAAAAGCCGCCGCATCCGGCAGTAGCTTTTATTACGCTTTCCTGTTTTTACCCAAAGAGCGGCGGGCCGCCATTACCGCGTTTTATGCGTTTTGCCGCGAGGTCGACGACGTGGTGGACGAGGTGCATGACCCATCGGTCGCGGCCACCAAGCTGGCCTGGTGGGCTAAAGAAGTCTCGCAGGCCTTTGCCCTGCCCTACGTGGCCACCAACCGCCACCCGGTCATGCAGGCCCTGGTGCCACTGGCGGCCACCTACCACATTCAAGAACACCACCTGCAAGCCGTGATCGACGGCTGCCGCATGGACCTGGAGCAGACGCGCTACCTGGACTACCCTAACCTGCAGCGCTACTGCCATTTGGTGGCCGGCGTGGTGGGCGAGGTGGCGGCGCAGATATTTGGCCAGACCGATGCCCAGACCACACTGTATGCGCACAAGCTGGGCCAAGCCTTTCAGCTCACCAACATCATCCGCGACGTGGGCGAAGACGCGCAGCGCGGGCGCATCTACCTGCCGGTCAATGAGCTGCAGCAGTTTGACGTGAAGGCGCATGAGCTGGGCAAAAAGGTCTACTCCGAGCGCTTTAGCGCACTAATGCGGTTTCAGGCCCAGCGTGCCCACACCCTGTACGACGAAGCTTTTGGCCTGCTGCCCGCTGCCGACCGCCGCACCCAAAAACCCGGCCTGATGATGGCCAGCATCTACCGCACCTTGCTGCGCGAGATCGAGACGGATAACTTCCAGGTGCTACACCAACGCACCAGCCTCACCCCGCTGCGCAAGTTTTGGCTAGCTTGGAAGGTGCAGGCGCTGGGGGCATGAAATTCGGAAGGGGTCATGTTCGGAAGGGGTCAGGTCTCCCATTTCCCAAAATTTGATTAAAATTGAATGCAATGACCCCCATCGCATACTGCATTAACAACGAAAACATCGGCTTCATCCGAGTGGACCAAACCGTCCAGGTCAACGGTCAAGGCGGTGGCAACTCCAGCAGCACAGGCTGCCCCGCCAGCTTGTCCGTCACCACCCCCACTGGCCCCAACACCAAGATCACCGACAGCTACGCGTTCGTCAACGGCGTCAAGATACTGCAATCGAGCAACATCATCGAAAGCCTGGAAGATGCCACCGGCACCAGCCGCATCGAGACCGTCACCACCATCACCAATGGCGTGCCCAGCACCGTGCGCAACGTCTACGACAACGATGGCAACCTGTTCAACAGCACGCCCGTGGCCCCCAGCGCGGCCTTCAACATCACCAACCAGCAAGCCACCGAAGGCCTCAACGCCCTGAACGCCTTCCTGGGTGCCATCCGGGGTGGCAAGCCGGTGCCCCTGCTCACCAGCGGTTGCAGCCTGGCCTACACGCTGGGCGGGCGGCCCGCCAGTCTGCAAGGGGCCAACACCGTGCTCAGCGGCCTGGGCAGCCTGTACGGCCTGCACAACGCCTTTGGCAGTGGGGCCACCAGCGACCTGGCCCGCACCCAGGCCACGCTGTCTTCCATCAATTACTTCAACAACACTTTCTTTACCAGCACCAACGCGTCAGGCCAGGTGGTCCTTAACAACGCTACCTCCCAAAGCCTGAACAACGTCTTAAACGGCCAGGGCGGCCTGGTCGAAGACGCGGTAGGCAACATCACCGCTGGAGAGCTGGGCCTGGCCAATGGCGGCATCCCCGGCGCGCTGCCCGTGCTGGGCCTGCTGCTGTCCATCAAGGCCAAAGACCCCATCGGCATTGCCAGCGGGCTGATCGGCATCTTCAACCCCGCCCTGCTCACCACCGGCCCGCTGGGCTGGATCCTGGCCGGGGCCTCCATCTTGCGCGCCGTCTTTGCAGAAGGCCCGCCCGATGCCTGGGGCGTAGCCAATGTCAGCTACGGCGCTGGCTTTGACAACCTGCACCTGACGGTCAACGCCAGTGGCGAGAGCTTTGGCACCCAGCGCGTGCGCGAGACCCTGCAAGGCATTGCCACCTATCTGCAGGGGCGGGTCGACACCATCAACGCCCAGCAGGCCGCAGGCCAGCAGGTAGGCCTCATCGCCCAGCGCATGCCCAGCCTCACCTGGAGGGCCAGCGAGTTTGGCGACAAAGGCTTCAGCATTGTCGACATCGACCCCCTGACGGGAGAGCAGAAATTCCCCTACCGCCGCTTTGACGACCAGGGCGTGCCGTTCAGCAGCAACCCTGCGCTGTACCAGGTAGACCTGAGTGACCCCGAGCAGCGCGGTGGCTTAAATGATGCCATGCTACGCGCCGCCTACCGCCGGGGGGCGATTGCCCCGCTG
>JAYVJV010000031.1:0-23049 GCA_043769005.1 Polaromonas sp.
TTTGGTTTTGTGCTTTTTTTCGTGGTCGTGGTCTTCATCGTCCTCGTCATCATCGTGGTCCCCCGTCAGCGTGGTGGCCTCAAAGGCAATGGCCTGGCCCACGACGACAGGGTCGGGCGAATAGGTAAACGACGGTATGGGCTTACAGGCCGCTATAAAAAATGAAAAGCACGTAATGAAAAGTACGCGCCACAGATTTTGAAATTGCATGTTTGTCTCTTTCAGTTGAGTAGTGGATAAAGACCAAATAAAGTAACAATCACATTGCTAAATGAAACTTTAGGCACTAGTATTACAGAGAAAATAACGGTCTTTTGTGTTTGTAACAAATAAACACAATAGAATTTACCAATCTGGGATGTAACCGTTTCGGGGCATCTCGACGATGCCCATTGGGCGGGATGCAAGGGTCAAGAAATCATGCCACCGGGTTGGCAATGGCAAAAGTACTTATGTCGCGCATGGGTTGGGTTTATAACGGTAAGCGCAATATTGGGCCACACCACACTGGTGACACAGCGGCGTGCGCGCCTGGCAGACGTAGCGGCCATGCAAAATGAGCCAGTGGTGGGCATCGACCAGGTACTGCGGGGGAATGCGCTTCATCAGGCCCATTTCTACTTCGTAGGGCGTTTTGCCCTGTGCCAGTCCGGTGCGGTTGCCCAGGCGAAAGATGTGCGTGTCCACCGCCATCGTGGGCTGGCCAAAGGCCACGTTGAGCACCACATTAGCGGTCTTGCGGCCCACGCCGGGCAGGGCTTCGAGTGCCTCGCGGGTACGCGGCACGGTGCCCTGGTGCTGCTCCACCAGGATGCGGCAGGTCTGTAGCAGGTGCCTGGCTTTGCTGTGGTACAGGCCAATGGTTTTGATGTAACTCTCCAGGCCATCCAACCCCAAGTCCTGAATCGCTTGCGGAGTATTGGCCACGGCAAACAGCCTGCGGGTAGCCTTGTTGACCCCCACATCGGTAGCTTGCGCACTCAGCAACACGGCAGCCAGCAACTCAAACACGCTGGTGTACTCCAGTTCGGTAGTGGGCTGGGGATTGGCAGCTTGGAGGGTGGCAAAGAAGGGGGCAATGTGCTCTTTTTTCATGAGGCTTTGGCCGAAAGGGGGAAGGGGAAGGGGGGGGGGGTTGAACGCAGAGGGCGCGAAGGTTACGCAGAGGGCGCAGAAATAATACAAAAAATTAAAGCACTCAAAAACTCAAACAGTAGTAGATCAGCATGGGGTTGAAATTGAAATTTTGGCTGTTCTTTCTTTGTCTTCTTTTGCGTCCTCTGCGTAGTCTTCGCGCCCTCTGCGTTCAAAAAAATCGCCTCCCCCTCAAGAGCGCTACAAAACTACCCCGCAGCCAAGTTTTCCAGTACCCGCCGGTAGATATTCTTCAGCGGCTCAATGTCCGCCACCAGCACATGCTCATTGATCTGGTGGATGGTGGCGTTGGGGGGCCCCAGTTCTATCGTTTGTGGGCAGATCTTGGCGATGAAGCGGCCGTCGCTGGTGCCGCCGGTGGTGGACAGTTCGGTGGTGATGCCGGTCTCTGCATGGATGGCGGAGCGTACGGCTTGGATGAGGCTGCCTTTGCCTTCTTGCACAGGGGTGAGGAAGGGTAGGCCACCAATCGTCCAGGCCAGGTCGTAGTCGGTTCCTGCTTGCAGGCCGTGTTGGCTGAGCACGGCTGTCAGGCGCTGCTGCAAACCCTCGGGCGTGGACTCGGTGCAAAAGCGAAAGTTAAAGTCGATCACTACATTACCTGGGATGACATTGCTGGCTCCGGTGCCACCATGGATGTTGCTCACCTGCCAGGAGGTCGCGGGGAAGTAGGCATTGCCTTGGTCCCATTCGATTTTCACCAAATCAGCCAAAATGGGCGAGACCATGTGAATGGGGTTTTTGGCCAGGTGCGGGTAGGCAATATGACCCTGGATGCCCTTGACGGTGAGCTTGCCGCTCATGGTGCCGCGCCTGCCGTTTTTAATCATGTCGCCCGTGCGCTTGACGCTGGTGGGCTCGCCGACGATGCAAAAGTCCAGCACTTCGCCGCGGGCCTTCAGCAGCTCACAGACCTTGACCGTGCCGTCCAGCGCGGGGCCTTCTTCGTCGCTGGTGAGCAAGAAGGCGATGTTCAAAGGTGCATAGGGCTGGGCAGCGACAAATTCTTCTACCGCCACAACCATGGCGGCGATAGAGGTTTTCATGTCGCTGGTACCGCGCCCGAACAGTTTGCCATCGGTGTGGGTGGGTGCAAACGGCGGCGATGTCCATTGCTCTAGCGGGCCAGTGGGCACAACATCGGTATGGCCTGCGAAGACGAAGGTTTTAACTGGTTTTGACTGCTTATTTGCTATATTTTTAGTAGCTGCTTGCGCATTATTTGATTGGATTGCAGCACGTTTTGCCCATAAGTTTTGCACCCGAAAGCTGCTGGGCCCGCTGTCTATGCGCTCGCAGATAAAACCCAGGGCTTGCAGGCGCGCGGCGGCGATGTCCATGCACATCGCATCATCGGGCGTGACGGAGGGGCAGGCGACGAGCTGCTCGGTCAGACGCAGGGTGGCCAACGGGTCGGGTATAGGCGCAGAGGAGGTCATGGGCTGGGGGATGTGATCGAGGGTGTGATCGCAGGTGTGCTAGCAGGCATGCGCAGATTAACTGTGCTTGACATCGAGCACGATCTCGGTAAACGACGGCGTGTCGTCCACCTCGTCTGGTACGGCCTCTGCCGCTGCTTTGGCAGCGTTAAAGTCGTTGGCCAGCCGCCACATCAGGTTGGTAGGGCTGTCGGCATACAAGATGCCTTCTTTGCGGTCGATGATGCCCTCGGTAATCAGGCGGGCGATGTCTTGCTCAAAGGTTTGCGCGCCTTCGACCATGGCTTTTTCCATGGCTTCTTTGGCATCGGAGAACTCGCCTTTGGCAATCAAATCGGATATCAGCTTGGTGTTGAGCATCACCTCCACCGCCGGGGTGCGCGTGCCATGCACCGTGCGCAGCAGGCGCTGCGAGACGATGGCCTTGAGGGCTCCGGCCAGATCGTCCAGCATGGTGGAACGCACCTCGACGGGGTAAAAACTCAAGATGCGGTTGAGCGCCTGGTAGCTGTTGTTGGCGTGCATGGTGGCCAGGCACAGGTGGCCCGACTGGGCGTAGGCGATGGCGGCCGACATGGTTTCGCGGTCGCGGATTTCGCCGATCAAGATCACATCGGGGGCCTGGCGCAGGGCGTTCTTTAGCGCGATTTGCATGGAGTTGGTGTCACTGCCCACCTCGCGCTGGTTGACGATGGATTTTTTGTTGGTGAACAAAAATTCCACCGGGTCTTCCACCGTCAGAATGTGCCCTGCCACCTTGCTGTTGCGCTGGTCGATCATCGAAGCCAGAGTGGTCGACTTGCCCGCACCCGTTGCACCCACCATCAGCAGCAGACCACGCTTTTCCATGATCAGGTCGCTCAAAATCGGTGGCACGTTCAATGTCTCTAATGCAGGCACGGTGGACTGGATGTAGCGGATCACCACCGCGTAGCTGCCGCGCTGGCGCATGGCGCTGATACGGAAGTTGCCCACATCGGGGATGGCGTGCGCCATGTTCAGCTCGCCAGTTTCTTGCAGTTCTTCGATGCGCTCTGGCGTGAGAATCTCAGCCAAAAAACCAATCGGCGCATCCGCAGGCAGGGCCTGGTTGTTGATGGGCACGCACTGGCCGTTGATTTTGATGGTGGCTGGAGAAAAAGCCGACAGGTACACGTCAGAGGCTTTTTTCTCGGCCATCAGTTTCAAAATGCGGACCATGGTGCTCATAGGATTCTCCAGACTTGCTATTATTATTATAGCTGCTTGCGCAATATTTTATTGGCCTGCAGGCTAATATGTTGGGTAATATCAGTCGCGCAGCAGGTCGTTCAGGCTGGTTTTGGAGCGGGTCTGCGCGTCCACGCGCTTGACGATCACAGCGCAGTAGGTGCCCGGCTCGCCTGCATTTTTAGGCGGGCGCGAGCCAGAGATCAACACCGAACCGGTGGGTATGCGCAGCTTGCCGGGCTCGCACTCCAGCCATTTGCCGGTGGTGCGGTCAAAGACGGGGGTACTTTGGCCCAGGTACACGCCCATGCCCAGCACGCTGTGCTCCTCCACCACCACGCCTTCCACCACCTCAGAGCGCGCACCGATAAAGCAGTTGTCTTCAATGATGGTGGGCCCGGCCTGCACGGGCTCCAGCACGCCGCCAATGCCCACGCCACCTGAGAGGTGGCAGTTTTTGCCGATCTGCGCGCAGCTGCCCACGGTGGCCCAGGTGTCGACCATGGTGCCTTCGCCCACAAACGCGCCGATGTTCACATAGCTGGGCATCAAAATCGCCCCCTTACTGATGTAGCTGCCGCGCCGTGCTACGGCGGGCGGCACCACGCGCACGCCAGTGGCTTTCATCTCGGCTTCGCTCAGGTGGGCAAACTTGGTTTGTACCTTGTCGTAAAAGCCCAGGTCACCGGCCTTGACCACTTCGTTGTCTTTCAAACGGAAGGACAGCAGCACAGCTTTTTTGATCCATTGGTGCGTCGTCCACTGGCCCACGCCGGTCTGGGTGGCCACCCGCAGCTTGCCGGTGTTGAGCTGGTTAATCACGTTTTCTACTGCATCCACAACGTCTTTGGGGGCAGAGGCGGGGGAGAGGGCTGTGCGGTTTTCCCAGGCTGCGTCGATGGTGGTTTGGAGTTGCTGTGTCATGTTTTTTGAAGATTTTGAAGAAGAAGCTTTTAAAAAAAATTAAATCGTGTTGCTGCGTACGAAATCGGCAATACGTTGTGCAGCTTCCACGCATTCCTGCGTTTGGGCCACCAGCGCCATGCGGACAAAGCCCGTGCCAGGGTTACGGCCTAGCACTTCACGCGCCAAGTAGCTGCCCGGCAGCACCGTCACATTGTATTGGGCCAGCAAGGCTGCAGCAAAAGCGGTGTCGCTGCCGCCGCACACATTGGCGGGTATTTGCGCCCACAGGTAAAAAGCCGCATCGGGCAGTTTGACCGTGAGCACCTCGGCCAGTAGCGGCGTGACGGCGGCAAACTTGGCGCGGTACAGGGCGCGGTTGTCCACCACATGCTGCTCATCATTCCAGGCCGCGATGCTGGCCGCCTGCACGGTGTGGCTCATGGCGCTGCCGTGGTAGGTGCGATACAGCAAAAACTGCTGGATGATGGCGGCATCGCCCGCCACAAAGCCGCTGCGCATGCCGGGGACGTTGCTGCGCTTGGACAGGGAGGTCAGGGCGATGAGGTTTTTAAAGTCGCTGCGTCCGAGTTGTACTGCGGCCTGCAGGCCACCCAGTGGTGGCTCATCGCGGAAATAAATCTCGCTGTAGCACTCGTCCGAGGCAATTACAAAACCATACTGGTCGCTTAGCGCAAACAGCTTTTTCCACTCAGCTAGCTGCATCACTGCGCCCGTGGGGTTGCCGGGCGAGCAAACAAAAATCAGTTGCGTGTTTTGCCATACGCTAGTGGGCACGCTGTCCCAGTCCACAGCAAAGTTGCGTGCCGGGTCGCTGCTGACGTAGTAGGGTGTCGCTCCGGCTAACAGCGCTGCGCCTTCGTAGATTTGGTAGAAGGGGTTGGGGCTAATCACCGTGGCATTCGGTTTAGTTGGATCCACCACAGTCTGCGTCAAGGAAAACAGGGCCTCTCGTGAGCCGTTCACAGGCAATACCTGCGTCTTGGCATCTACTGCAACGTTATAGCGACGCTTAAGCCATGCCGCGCAGGCTTCGCGCAGTGCAGGCTCGCCCGCCGTGGCGGGGTAGCCCGCCAGGCCCTGTAGGTTGCCTGCCAGCGCGTCTTTGATGAGCTGGGGTGTGGCGTGTTTGGGCTCACCAATGCCCAGACTGATGGCGCGGTATGCAGGGGCAGGGGTGGCGTTGGCAAACAGCGCGCGCAGCCGCTCGAAGGGGTAGGGCTGCAACTTGGAGAGCAAGGGATTCATCGAGCGATTATCCCATTGCCTTGCGCTCCTTTGGCGCTGCGGGGCCAAGCCCCGAGGCGGCTCATTCTGCGGTAATGCCCGCCGACTTGATGGTCTTGGCCCAAAACTCGGTGTCGTGCTTCACCAAAGCCTCTAGTGCCGAGGGAGCCATGTAACGCAGCTCTATACCTGCGCCGTCAGCACGGGTTTTGGTCTCGGGCAGCTCCAGCGCGGCTTTGATCTGGCCAGAGAGCTGGCTAACCACATCCGCAGGAGTGCCCGCAGGTGCGAAGATGCCGACCCAGGCTTCCAGCTCAAAGCCCTTCAATCCAGCCTCAGCGGTGGTGGGCACACCGGGCAGGCCGGGATGGCGGTTTTTGCCCGCCGTGGCCAAGCCTTTGAGCTTGCCGACCTGGATTTGCCCCATCACCGAAGGCGGCGTGGTGATAAACACCTGCACCTGGCCCGACAGCACGTCTTGCAGCGCCGGGCCCGAGCCCCGGTAGGGGATGTGCACCATGCTGGTTTGGGTCTGCTGCTTGAACATCTCGGTACCAATGTGCGACAGCGAGCCGCTGCCTTGGGATGCATAGCTAAGCTTGCCGGGGTTGGCGCGCACGTAACTGATGAACTCGCCCAGATTGTTGGCGGGCACCGACGGGTGCACTGCTATCACGTTGGTGGCCACGGTAATCAAGGCCACGGGTACAAAGTCTTTTTGCGCCCAGGGCAGTTTGGGGTTGAGGTTGGGGTTGCCCACATGGTAGGCCGAGTAGGAGTTGAGCAGCGTGTAGCCATCTGGCGTAGCACGCGCCACCGCTTGGTAGGCCACGTTGCCACTTCCGCCCCCTTTGTTGTCCACCACCACCGACTGCTTGGTGACCTTGGCCAGTGCGTCGGACAGCACGCGGGCCGAGGCATCGACAAAGCCACCGGGTGGGTTGGGCACCACCAGAGTGATGGGTTTGCTGGGGTAGTTTTGCGCCAGGGCCATGCCGCAGGCCAAGGTGGCTGCGGTGGCCACAAAGCGGCGCAGGGTGGAAGGTTTGGATTGGAAAAGTAGACTTGGCATAGTAGGTAGGTTTTAGTAGATAGGAGTCGAGAAAAAGGTGAGTGATAGAGATTGGTTAACGGCAGCGCTGGACGATGGGCTGTCAGTATTTGCCCGATAGCAAGGCACCCGCATTGGGCGCGCGGCGCTCCAGCCCCAGGCTTTTCAGCAGGGCGTAAGTAGTGCAGACGGCGCTGGACACTACAGGCAGGCCGCTGGCGGCTTCGATCAGCGGGATGGAGGCCAGCGAGGGCATTTGCACGCAGGCCGATGCCACGATGGCATCTACGCCTTTCACGTTCAGTTGCTTCCACAAATCCGCTGGCGCCCTGGGGTCGCGCGCACCTACGGCCAGGTTGTCGTGGATTTGTAGCGACACGCTGTCCACCACCTCAATGCCTTCGTGCTCGATGTAGTCGATCACCAGTTGAGTTAATGGCAGCATATAGGGAGCGATGATGGAGACGCGCTTGGCCCCCATAGCCTGCAAGCCTTCCACCAACGCACCCGCGCTGGTAACAACAGGCGACGGTGCACCGTTGGCCACCGTCACCGCGTGCAAGCGGCGCTGCGACTCGCGGTGGTAGCCCTTGCCCATGCTCATGATGGCCACCAGGCAGGCGTAGCCCATGGCATCCATGCGCGCGTCCGACAGTTCCAGGGCGCAGCGGTCAGAGTCTTTGTCCATCGCGGCCAGCTCGGCCTGGGTAACCGACTTCATGCGCATGCGGCTTGAGTGAAAGCTAAAGCGCTCAGGCAGCACCTGCGCCCGCGCGCTTAGCATGGCCGGGATCTCGGTCTCCATGGTGGTGTTGGAGCTGGGCACGATCAGGCCGAGGCGGTAGTTTTTGGTGCTAGGGCTGGTGGGCATGGGGGTAAAGGCGTAAGGCTGTGTAAGGCTTTCTGTGCAAACTTATTTTACCGAAGCCATAACCTTGTTGCCCGAAATGATTGCCTTGGGCTACACGCTTTGCGTCTGCAAATGAACTTCCAACTGCGTTATCGCCAACGGGGGACAAAACAGATAGCCTTGAAAATAGTCACAACCTTGATCGAGCAGGAATTGCCACTGAGCTTGGGTCTCTACACCTTCAGCGGTCACATCCAGGTGAAGGCTTTTTGCCATAAAAATAATAGCATGTGCAATAGCCGCAGCATTGGCGCTATGGGTGAGATCGACCACAAAGCTTTTGTCAATTTTGAGTTGATGCAAAGGGAGTCTATGCAAATATGACAATGAGGAGTACCCCACGCCAAAGTCGTCCAAGGCCAGGGTGATTCCCAACGCCTTGAGTTGCTCCATCTTGGCGATGGCGATATCTTTGCGATCTGCCAACAGGCTTTCTGTCAACTCCAGCCTGAGTTTGGCTGGTGCAATACCAGCGTGTTGGATGGTGGACACGACTGTGTCTACAAACGCAGAGTGCAGGAACTGCCTGACACTGACGTTCACGGCGATACCCAAGTGAGCAGTTTCGGGTTTATGTGACCAGAGACTCAGCTGCTGACAGGCTTGCTCCAAGACCCAAAGCCCCAGCGGTATGATCAATCCGGTTTCTTCAGCCAAAGGTATGAACTTTGCCGCAGGCACCATGCCGCGTTGTGGGTGAGACCAGCGCAACAAGGCCTCGACACCGATAATGCGGCGCTGCCTGTCAACTTGTGGTTGATAGACAATATGCAATTGTTGTTTACTCAATGCATTGCGTAAATCGGCGGTCAGTGTGGCTTTCTCATTGACCAAGGAATGCATGTCAGGGTCGTAATAGCAAGCGCTGTCGCGCCCCAGATTTTTGGCTTGGTACATGGCCAAATCTGCTTGTTTGAGTACGTCACTTATTCCATGATGGTGCGTGGACGTGGGTGTATTGGCTGGATAGCTGAAAAAAGTTATCCCTATGCTGCAGGTCGAATGGTGGACATGGCCCGCAAGCTCGTAGGATTGCCTAAGGCTGCGAAGTATATTGTCGGTGACGGCCTGTGTTGTTTGCTGCGCGGCCTGCTGTTGCGAACCCAGCGCGTGCAATAGAACCACAAATTCATCCCCTCCCAAACGCGCAACAAGATCTTGACTGCCTACGCATTGCAACAGGCGTGCTGCGACTTTTTGCAGGAGTAAATCGCCTTGAGGATGACCTAGGGTGTCGTTCAGTGTCTTGAAATTATCCAGATCAATGAACATCAGCGCAGCCCATTGGGGGGTGGCTGCGGGCTGACTCAACGCAAGCTCCAGACGGTCTAACAGCAGTTGACGGTTGGGCAATTGCGTTAAGGGATCAAAAAAAGCCAAATGGTGGATCTTGGCTTCGTCGGCCCTGCGCTTGCTCACGTCGCGAAAGTAAATTGCCAAACCGTCTGCAAATGGGTGCACGCGTACTTCGAGCCATTTACCGAGACTGGAGAAATAATCTTCATACTCCACTAAATGTTTGGCTCGCAAGGCCTGTTCGATGTGACTGCGAAGATGCAGAGTTTCACCTTGGTCTATGACCTGCCAGATCGGTTGATCCAATACATCGTGGGGCGAACGTTGCAATAAACGTTGACCCTCCGGATTGAGATACGTACAGTGCCCATGCAAATCCAATGTTAAAAAGGACTCGCTGATACTGGCCAGTGTGGTGCTCAGACGCTTGACTAAATGCGCCAAGTTATCGCTATCGAGATCGCTACTGAGCAACGTTGCTGTGACCGTCGCTGGGCGGCTTGGTTGATCTGTGGGCATGTTCTGCACGGGTTTTACCTCATGGCTTCATTCACAGTGGTTGTCGTCATGAAATCCTCAATTTATTCTCATCTTAGTCGTCTATTAACTACCTAAAGTTGACATTTTTCACACTAAATTTAAGCGACGTTACGTTTGGTTGTCATAGTTTCAACTTTCTGCACATTTTTTTTCTGAGCCATCGCTACAGCATGGATCGCTGTTCATCCTGCTAGAGCCAGAAATTCGCCCCGTTTTTTTAGGTAAATATGCTTACCGTGTCTAAGGTATTGAGGTGATGACCTGAAAAAAAGACACTATCAATGCGAAAAAAGGTAATGCGTCAATTTTTACGCATTTGAATTCGGCAGTGGTCATTTTCCAGTCTTCAATTCCAAGGAGGTATGTATGCAAGCGATTAACTATATCCAAGCAGCATCTTTGCAGGACCTGCAACCGTGCACCAACATTGAGGCCTTGACTCCCGTTGTGCGCGGACTGTGCAGTCACTTCGGGCAAATTGACAAATTAACGATCCTCAATGCGGTGCACGACGGTACACACCAGGCTATTTGCTTTCTCAGACTCGAGTCCACTGAGCATGAGAGGCAATTGATGCAAACCTTGGGAGTTGGTAGATTTGCAGGTGAAATTGTTTTTATTGTGAATTTGAAGCCGGATGGTTGCAATACCTCTGCCTCGAGTGCGCAGGATTTTGACGACTCACAGTCATCCATCTTGGCTGCCCAGGTAGCTCTTGACGGGCAGGACAACTACGAATTCCTGTTTGAGACACATCAACAGCATGCAGGTGCTGGAGCGACTTCCACGCGTCATTGATTTGGCCCGGCCACTACACTCCCGGAGGCCCCATGCAATCCATATTGCTCGTTTCAGGCACTCGGCCAGAAATTATCAAACTGGCACCTGTGTACCATGCGTTGCAGGCGACGAGCTGGGCAGATGTGCGGTGGTTGCATACGGGACAGCATGCCGAGATGGCAAAGCAGATTCTGCGTTGCTTTGATATTCAACCTGACATCAGTTTGCACCGGGAAGGCGAAAGCCTGTTGGAATTTAGTACCGGCTGTCGAACCCAGTTAGAAGCTGTACTGACACAGCAGAACTGGGCTTTGGTCGTGGTTCAAGGGGACACTGAGAGTGCATTTCTGGGTGCACTCTCGGCCTTTTACCGAGGCATTGCGGTCGCACATGTTGAAGCGGGACTGCGTACTTACAACCTCAAACGCCCTTTCCCAGAGGAGGGTCTGCGCCAAATGTTGTCACGCATCACGCGCTACCATTTTGCACCTACGTTGGGAGCGCAAGCGGCCTTGTTGGCCGAAGGCATAGCAGATTCAAGTGTCTGCGTAACGGGTAATACGGTGATTGATGCACAGCATTGGGTGTGCGCGAGCAAAGGTATCCAGCGCAAGGTCGCAGGCCGTGGTCATATTTTGGTGACGGTACATCGGCGGGAAAATTGGGGTCATGATGTCCAGGAAATCTGCCATGCTGTTGCAGATATAGCGCGGATGCACCCCGAGCAGCAAATACTCTTCCCGGTGCATTTGAATCCGGTGATCCAGGCGCCGGTGCACCAGATTTTGGGTGGCCTGGCGAATGTGCGTTTGACCGCTCCATTGGATTATCTGCAAATGCAGCAGGCCTTGGTAGACGCCTGGCTGGTTTTAACCGACTCGGGTGGCCTGCAGGAAGAGGCTCCGACCTTTGGCGTGCCACTACTGGTGCTCAGGGAAGAAACCGAGCGTCCAGAAGCGGTGAATGCGGGTTGCGCCTTGGTGGTGGGCACCTGTCGCGATGCTATTGTTGCCGCAGTAAATCATCTTATGGTCGATGGCATAGCCTACCAAAGCATGCAGCAAGCCGGTAATCCGTTTGGGGATGGCACGGCATCGCGCCAGATTGTGAGCTACCTGGCGCAGGCGCTGGAAGTCAGCCAAAGCGACAGGCCTGGGTCAAACTCGCGTCAGTCAGCCCAAACACTGGCAAGGGACGCAGTATGTGGATGATTGATCTGGTCACCATTTATCTGTATTGCCTGATGTACGTGGCCTTCGTATTGGCGGGCATTATTTTGATCAGTGGATTGGACGATCTCTTTATTGACATGGTGTATTGGACCCGCCGCACCTGGCGAGCACTGACCATATACCGCAAAAACCCTCAACTGAGCGTCAGTAAGCTTTATGCTCTAGACGAAAAGCCCTTGGCCATTATGGTGCCTGCATGGCAAGAGCATGGTGTCATTGACAAAATGGCTGAATTGGCAGCCACCACACTTGACTATGAAAATTACCATTTTTTTGTTGGCACCTATCCTAACGACCCTCAAACGCAGCACGATGTTGAGACGGTATGTGCGCGGTTTCCCAATGTCCACAAAGTAGTGTGTGTACGTCCTGGACCGACGAGCAAGGCTGATTGCCTGAATAACGTACTCAACGCCATATTGCAGTTCGAGCAACGCGCCAACTTGCAGTTTGCAGGTTTCATTCTGCATGACTCGGAGGATGTGCTGTGCCAGCAGGAGTTGCGTCTGTTCAATCTGCTGGTTGGCAGCAAGGATTTAATTCAATTACCGGTTTATCCTCTCAAACGCTCATGGTCTGACTTTACGGGTGGGCATTATCTGGATGAGTTTGCCGAGACGCATGGTAAAGATCTGGTGGTGCGCGAAGCGCTAGCGGGTCAGATGCCCAGCGCGGGGGTAGGCACCTGTTTCAGCCGCCGCGCCATCATGAAATTACTCGAGGCAGGCAATGGCATGGCATTTGATGTACAGAGCCTGACGGAAGACTACGATATTGGTTTCAGGCTCAAAGCCTTTGGATTGACAGAAGTTTTTGTACGCTTTCCTGTGCGGGATAGTAATCCGTTACAAGCTCGTGGCGCGCTGATGCAGGCCGGTATTAATCCGCGCGAGGCCAGTGTAGTTTCGGTGCGAGAGTACTTTCCTGACTCTTTATCGTATGCAGTACGGCAAAAATCGCGCTGGATCATAGGTATTGTGTACCAGGGATTCAAAACCCATCGCTGGTCAGAGACTCCAATGCTGAATTACTTCTTGTGGCGAGATCGCAAGGGCGTCATTACCAATTTCACCAGTTTTCTGGCTACACTTTTGGTGCTTCAGTTGCTAACGGTGTGGGTGTACCAACACTTTGTACCCGACAGTTACCAGTTTTTGTCCATCTTTGAAAGTGATGGTTGGTTGGCAATGTTGCTGATCATCAACCTGGTACTGATGATCAATCGTATCGCACAGCGGGCTATTTTTGTAACCCGCTACTACGGCATACAGCAGGGTTTGCTTTCGATGCCCAGATTGCTGTGGGGCAATTTAATCAATTTTCTGGCCAACTACCGAGCTCTCAAGCAAACGCTCATGTCCAAAGACATCCGGCGTATCGCATGGGACAAGACCAGCCATGAATTTCCCTCTTTGGGTGATACCTGCAAAGCACGCAAACCCCTGGGGCGCATACTGGTAGAGCAACTAGCCATCTCTCAGTCACAGCTGGAAAGCTATCTCAAGCAACCCGCGTGGGGCATGTGCATCGGCAGCGCATTAGTGCATCAAGGCATCATCTCCGGCAAACAATTGGCTCGGGCTGTGGCTGAGCAAGGGCACGTAGCCTGTGAAAACTTCGATGCCATGGCGCTTACCTCCGATTTGATCAGGCTGTTGCCACCACAGATCGCCTTGCACTATGCCGTATTGCCCTTGCGTGAAGACAGCCAGACTCAGGGAGCGATTCATGGCATTGAAAATAACAAAGTATTAACGCTAGCCAGTGAAGCCTATATTGATCCGGTTTCCCTGGCTGCCATAGCTCGCAAACTCGGCAAAGTGGTGCAATACGTCATAGTGCCCAAGGGGCAAGTGGTTTTGGGGCTGCGCCATTGGTATGTTGGCCATACCATTGCCTCTAAACGCAATCTGTTGCACACCATGGTGGAGCACGGGCAGCTGTCAATCGTCCAAGCAGACGACATGTGGGAAGCCTTCGTTTCCAGACAACTGTTTCTGGGCGATATCCTCAAATCATTGGGACATATAGAAACCGCTGCCTTGGGTGCTTTGTTGCAACGGCGTGAAAAAACCCAACTGCCTTTGGGGGCGTTTTTAGTCAATCAAGGCATTATTACCCAAGCTATTCTGGACGAAGCGCTACAGCTGCAGGCGCAGTTACAGCTATCGGTGGTCATTTTGTTGCGCCAGGCTGGTCTGCTACCAGTGGGCGAACCATTGCTCAAGAGGGCGTAAAGTCATGCAACGCCCCCTCACCTTACTGGCACTTTCTCTGGTTTGTGCTGAGCATCTTGCGTATGCACAAAGCATAGAAACAGGAGCGCAGAGCACAAGATTGGAGAGTTTTCTGCTCTATCCGCATTTGCAAAAAGGTTTCACTGCTTTGGAGCGTGGAGACCGCAGTAGCGCATTGGCTGAATTTGAGCGCGCACATGCATTGGCACCGAATAATCCGACGGTAGCCACGTACCTTGCACAAGCGTACCGGCGTTTCGGAGAGCGTTCACAAGCAGTAGCAGTCTTGACCGAGCAGCTTAAACGTAATCAGGGGAATGTGGAACTGCTCAAAGTATTGGGTGATTTGCAAGCACAAGGGCAACCGATAGCAGCCTCTAGTCATCCCATTTCTGTAGCCGTTCCTGTATCAATTCCTGTTGCAATTCCTGTTGCAATTGTTCCGGCCCCAGCAAAACCCGTGGTCATTGCCCCCACTACCAGTAGTCCCCAGACCAGCCTCAAGCGCATTTCACACAGTGCGTCAAAAGTTGCCATGGCTACGCCCAAGGCAACTAAAAACTTTGCACCCAGGGTGGCTAAAATCCCCACGCGTGTGGCACCGCAGTTACTTGCAATCACTCAGACCGCCAAGCCCACAACGGAAATACTGGCTTCTTCAGCATCGTTGCCACAGGTCATGCCATTGCAGGAGCCTAGTTTGCCTGCCGGATACCAAGCCGCAGACAAGGCGTATAAGAGTAGCGCTGATGGGGACTATGTCACTGCACTTGCACTTGCCCGTCAGGCCGTTCGTGAGGCACCAGACCATCGTGCCTATCTCTATCTGTTGACTTATGTTGCAGCACAAAGCGGCTCTTACGAAGAGGCTGACCAGGTTGCCAGCAAAGCGTTATCGGTTTACCCGGCATCAGAAAATTCTGATCTGCTGCAACTGCATCAAAAGATACGCAGGTATCTTTCCCATCAAAATTTTGAAGCTGCAAACAAGGCGTTGGCCAGCGATCAGGCACTAGCCGCAGTGCAACATGCTCGCAAAGGAATGGAGTACGCGCCCAACGTGCTGGCACAACGTGTGCAATGGCTCAATGCACTTTTGCTCACACATCAATACAGCACAGTCATTGATGCGGCGACGGATGCTCTACAAAATTTTAATGGATCTCCAGTGTTGTACATGCTACGCGCCTACGCAAGACTGGCATTGGGAGATACAACCCAAGCTTGGACAGACTTCGATCTGGCTGTGCAAGATGTCAGTCTGACGCCTACTGAAGTCAATAATTTCAGAATGATTGCAGCACAAGCGGCGATGGCCGCTACAGAGCCTGCGCGAGCAATGCAATGGCTGTCTCCTTTGGATGAAAAAACGGATCAAAGTATTGCACTGCGCAGGCAAATGGCCAGTGCAAGTATGCGGCGCAGTATATTTGTCAACCTCGATGCTGCATCGGCACCAGCATTGGCAGCGCCGGGTGTGATATGCGCGGGGACTATCCAGACAGCAGCTTGCGATCTATGGCCTGGGCAAACGCAGGCGGATGCAGCAGCGCCTGTAGCCCAGTCAGCCTATGCTGCGTTCAGTGCGCGTGAATATGGTACGGCCACCAGTAAAACCCAACAGGCGCTGAGCGTGTCACCGCACAACGCGGCTTACAGGTTGCTGTTGATTAACAGCCTGATTGCTGACAAGCAGTTTGAACGGGCAGAGCAAGTTGCAAGCGCCTATCTGGCTACCTACGATAAAACCAGCGTCAGTCGCAATGAGATACTGGCAGTACGTAGTCTGGTCAGGTACCATTTGGGTAAATTAGAGTTGGCGCAAGAAGACGCTGAGATTGCGCTGAACAGTCAGCAGTTGTCCTTGCACAGCGAAATAAATTTGCTACTAAGGTTGCATCAAAAATACAAGGCACGGGAAATTTTTGTTGCTGCTGCGCAAGCTGGTTTACTGAAAAATGAATCCCTGATTAATGTTGCATATCTGGGTATGCAAGTCGGAGAGGATGCTTACGCCATATCTGCTTTTGACAAGGCAGAGGCACGAGGCAAACTGCCAGATACTGCCAGGCTGGATGCAGCATTTTTGGCCAACCGTTTGGGACGCTATGACGCGGCATTGGTGCAGTTTAAAAATGCCGTCAATGCCAGCGAGGCAGGACAACTGGCTTTGGTGGCCCAACCCCTGTTTGATATCAAAAGGGAGATCGCTGAGCGCACCCGTAACTGGGGGGGGGCAGTATCCCTGTCATACCGCGGCATGTCGCCGGTCAATCCAGGTGCCAACCAAGCCAGTGCCGCTAACGACAATGTGCAATCCAGTGCAGAAATATACTGGCGACCCTTTGGTTACCAGGGGGGGCGGACATGGGAGCTTTATAGTGGTTTATCTGCAACCTTGTCGAGCAAGGCTAACTACCCGACTGGCTCTGAGAGTGTGCAAGGAGCTATTGGTGCACGCGTCAAACCACTGCCCGACATTAACTTGGTTGGCGCTATCGAGCGCCGTCTTGCCCTAGGCGACAAGACCAGCTCCGACTGGTTGGTGCGTACGGCTTATTCGTCCAGTACGGGAACTGATATGAGGGTTGAGGAGCCGAGCTGGACAACGACGAGTGTGTACGCTGAAGCCGGACGCTATATCCATCAACGTCAGACCTATGCCACCGTAGAGGGCATTGCGGGCCGTAGTTACAGGATGGATGGCATACATCCTCGCTCGGTACTGATGCCGCACCTGGTGCTAGGTGCTGACTATGACTCCATCATCGCGCTTGGATCCAAACATGCGGTGGGTGCGGGTTTGGGTATCAATTTTCGTCAATGGTTCAACGAAGACCGCTATAACGCGCCACGTTCACACCTTGATATATCACTGCAATACCGAGGGCGCATTGGTGGCGATGCGCGCGCAAAAGGTGTTTTGTTAAGAGCCACATTATCGTATTGAAAACACATGAAAGGAATAGTATGACTAAGTTCACCAAACCTGCAGCGTGGCAAAAATCCCTGATTGCCTGCGCTATGAGCAGTTTTTATGTCTTTGCGCAGGCACAGTCTGTCGTGCCACCGCCTTTGCCGCCAGGCTCCAGCATGGTGCAAAAACACGCTGGCATGCACCCCGAAGAAGTCAAGCGAAGCCAGCGCGCTCACCATCATTCAAAACATCATAAAAAAGATGTGACTCGCGATGACACACTCGATGAAGGTACCCACCATGGCGATGCACACCATGGCGGTGCACACCATGCAAGTGGTCCTAAGCCGGACACGACGGTTAAATCCAAGGCCAAATAATCTATACACAGTGGAGTAAATATCATGAAAAAACTATTGCACATTTTGAGCGTCACTCTTGCATTGACGATTTTTCTGGTTATACAGCCGGCTAGCGCTCAAACCGTACCCAAAACACTGATCGTCTACGATGCCCCGCCCAACACGGAGTACACCAAACTCAGCATGGCCTACGGCATTATGCTGAAAAATCTCATGTCGCATTTCGATGCAACGGTTCAACTACAAGATGTAGAAAGCTACACGGCTGGTCAAGTCGAAGCCTACGATGCGGTATTTTATTTGGGTGGGTATTACAACAACACGCTGCCCGCCGCTTTTATTGGCGATATCTACAACACACAAAAAACGGTGGTTTGGTTCAAATACAACCTGTGGCAACTAGCGTGGGATCCGGCCTATAGTTTTGCTACGAAATTTGGCTTTAATTTCTCCACTTTGCGTGGTATGAATGCCATACCCACGGCAAGTAATCCTGCACCTGGTTTTTTTGACACCATCAACTATAAAAGCAAGTCATTCGTAAAGTACTATGCTTTTGACACTGCTGCAAATGCCATTAATGCGGATCCTGAGTTTGGTGTCGCTACCATTACGGATGCCACAAAAGCAGCTGTATTGGTCAATGCTTCCAATCCCAAGACCGCTGAAACTGCGCCTTATGTGACCCGTGCGGGTAATTTTTGGTATTTCGCGGATCTACCGTTTAGTTACATCGGACCCCGTGACCGATATTTGGTTTTGACCGATCTGTTGCACGACATTTTGGGTATTGATCACCCGCAAAGCCACAAGGCCATGGTACGTCTGGAGGATGTTGGTGCTTTGGTGACGGTGGCTTCGATGAGATCGCTGACTGATTTTTTATACCAGAGGCGGATTCCATTCTCTATCGCTGTGATCCCACGTTATGTAGACGCTTTAGGGGTGTACAACGGTGGTATTCCGATGACGGTGCCACTGTCGCAAGCGACCAACTTGAAGCGGGCGATCAACTACGCGCTGCCACGCGGTGGCGAGGTGGTCATGCATGGCTATACCCATCAGTACAGCAATATGCGAAACCGGCACACAGGAGTCAGTGGCGATGACTACGAGTTCTGGAACATTGTGGACAACACTCCAGTGGCGGAAGACTCAACGGCATGGGCACTGGGTAGACTCAACTCAGGTCTTCAGGAGTTAAGAAGCAATGGCTACAACCCCGTTGCTTGGGAAACACCTCACTATCATGCGTCGCCCCTGAGCTCCAAAGCGGTGCCATTGGCTTTTAATACGACCTACCAACGTGTGGTGTATTTCACTGCCGACCAACCCAGTTTGAACGCTGGCATCAACAAAGACTTTGCCGTAGGGCAGATATTCCCTTACGTGATCAAGAAGGATCACTACGGTCAGCGAGTGTTGCCAGAAAATCTGGGCAATATCGAATATGACATCAGTAATATTGATCCAACCTCTAACTTTAACTACACCTGGCAGGACATATTGATCAACGCCCAGTACGCCAAGACGGTGCGCGATGGTTATGCATCCTTCTTTTTCCATCCATTCTGGCTTGAGCCCGCAGTAGGCAAGCCAGGTTTGGCTGATTTCAGAAGTTTGATCACTGGTATCACTGCTTTGGGTTACACATGGACTGTGCCCAGCAAAATTCTGCCTTGAATCTTGCCCAGGCAGATCGCCATCCGGGTTGCTTACCTGCGATGCGATCTGTGTTGACACTTTTGATCGTAGTGCTTGCGCTGTTGACAGGTTGTCAGACCTTGCCGCCAGAACGCGCAGCTCCCCTGGAGGGCATTGTCTGGCAGTTGGACAATGCCTCTATTCATGTTCGAGGCAATTGGGAGGAGATTGGCGCCCAAAAACTTCTGCTGCAGTGGGTGGCCGTTGATGGTGTGAGTTTTTTGCAAGGCACCAACCTGGCGACTGCGCCCCAGTTGCCAGACTGGGATCGCATTGCGGGCGAGCCCTGGGCCAAAGAAGTCATTTTGGGTCTCGCGGGTCGATTTGATGAGACAGCTGCACGCGCAGATGTCGCAGGCCTAGCTGCACAATCTGAACATTTGGCCAAACTGCCGATCGCACTGAATGTGGTGGGTTGGTATTTTCCTGTGGAAGTTGACAGCAGTTGGAGTGAGGCCAAAAATCTCGGTCCATTGTTAGCGAGGCTACCGCGTCCACTGTGGATCAGTGTCTATGACCGTGCCAATATTGGTGCAGAACCTTTAGCCGCCTGGCTCGATAGCTGGTTGCCAGCAGACATTGGTGTCATGTTTCAAGACGGGGTAGGGGTTTATGCACGTACTGCGATGGTGGCACGCGAGTATGTCATGGCCTTATCTCGGCGCTTGGGGCAAGCGCGGGTCAAACTCATCGCGGAAGGCTTTCGCCCCAAATCTGAGGGGGGATTTCGCAGCGCCACCATTGGCGAAATTAGCGAACAATTGCAAACTTACCGTGGCCTGCCAGTTTTTTTATTTGATGGCCCGCATTATGTTTCCAAAGAGTTGGTCAAGGAGATCAAAGAGGCACTGGCGAAATAAAAATGAGTCATGAAAACAATAATATTTGATTTTGTGAATATAATTAAGGTGGTTTGCAAAATAATAATACTATTTTTGCATTCTATTTTAATTATCATTATGAATGAATATCTATTATGGCCACACTCAGCGAACTCATTGCCCAAAAAGCCGCAATCGAAAAGCAAATTACCTCAACCCGTCAGCGTGATATTGGTAAAGCCATCAGCCAAATTCGTGCTTTGGTAGAGGAATATAAGCTAACGGCATCTGATATTTTTTCAGGCGGTAAATCCAAATCGAAAGCAAAATCCAAATCTGTGGCTGCTGCCAATCCAAAAGTCAAAGAGAAGAAAATCAAAAAGCCTGGCGCTAAAGTCGCTCCCAAATATAAAGACCCGCAAACCGGTGCCACTTGGACGGGCCGTGGTATTACCCCAAAATGGCTGGCAGGTAAAAATAAAGCCGATTATTTGATCCCCGTATAAACGGTCTTACGCAGGCCTTTCCTGCCTGTTTTCATAGGCATGATAAGCCTGTGGCCTTTACAGATCATGCGCTAACAGCTATCAAATTTGCAGTATTGATTTACCTGCTCCAGGAGGACAGGGCCAAGCCACAACGCCGTATGAAGCCCGAAGACCTGCTCACACTCGTTACGCTGGAGATGCCCTTTGGCAAATATAAAGGCACGCTGATGGCGGACCTGCCCGGCAACTACCTGCACTGGTTTGCACGGAAAGGCTTCCCCAAAGGAGAAATTGGCCGCCTGCTGGCGCTCATGGCCGAGATCGACCATAACGGACTGAAAGACCTGCTGGAGCCGCTGCGCAGGCGGTGATGAGTAGTTTTGGATTCAATGTGTCTGTCTCCATTTTGCGCTGTGCCGAGTTACGCTTGCCCTCTCACATCGCCCCATCCAACATCAGCACATCCACCACATCACCCACCGCCACATTGCCCTGTGCGTGGTGCAACACGATCAGGCCGTTGGCTTGCACCATGCTACTGAGCACTCCGCTGCCTTGGTTGCCGGTGGTTTTAACTTGCAGGCTGCCGTCGGCTGCGCGGGTGACGCTGCCGCGTTGGTATTCCGTGCGACCGGGTTTTTTGCGCAGGGCCTCGCTGCTTTTGGCTTGCAGGTAGAGCGGCTCGCTGGCGTATTTGGCGGGGTTGGCACCCATCATGCGCAGCAGGGCAGGGCGCACAAAGGCCAGCATGGTGACCATCACGGCCACAGGGTTGCCAGGTAGTCCAAACAACACTGCGCTGGCGCTTTCGCCACTGCCTTGGGCGCCACCTAGATCACTACTTTCGCTATTATTTTCATAGCTGTTTACGCTAGTTTTTATTAGGCTAGAGACCGATTTGACTGGTAAACCATTTGCTACAACGCCAGTCAAACCGGGTCTAGGCTTGGCGATGCGCCCCACCGCCATCGGGCGGCCTGGGCGCATGGCGATCTTCCAGAAGGCTACGCCGCCGCTGGCCCCGCCCAGCTTGTGCATCATGGCTTTGGTGTAGTCGGCCTCGCCCACGCTCACGCCGCCGCTGGTGATGATGGCATCGGCCTGCACTGCAGCGCTGGTAAATGCGGCCTCCAGCAGGGCCGGGTTGTCGCGTACCACGCCCATGTCAATCACCTCGATGCCCAGCCGCGTCAGCATGCCATAGACGGTGTAGCGGTTGCTGTCGTAAATCGCGCCCTCGCGCGGAGCCTCGCCCAGGCTTAGCACCTCGTCGCCGGTGGAGAAGTAGGCTACCCGCAGGCGGCGCACCACGTCTACCTGGTTGATGTTTAAACTGGCTAAAAGCCCAATAGCAGCAGGCGTAAGTAGCTCACCTTTTTGTAGAGCTGGTGCACCTTGCATGAGGTCTTCCCCAGCAAAGCGGCGGTTGTCGCCGCTTTGCAACAGGCCCGGCTTGATCTCAATGTGGTCGGCGGCTACGCTACACAGCTCCTGCGGCACCACGGTGTCCAGCCCGGCAGGCATGATGGCTCCGGTCATGATCTTGAGGCACTCACCTGCATGCACCACGCCCTGCCAGGCCTTGCCTGCCAGCGCCGTGCCCACTACCGCAAAGCGGCTCACTCCAGTGGCATGCAAATCTGCGCCGCGAAATGCAAAGCCATCCATCGCCGAGTTGTCGTGCGGCGGCACGTTGATGGGCGAGACCACATCCTGCGCCAGCACCCGGCCCAGCGCCGCAAACAGGCCCACGCTCTCGGTCTGCGTGACGGGCGCGACCAGTTGCGCCAAAAATGCGTTGACTTGGTCGGCAGGCAGGGCGTTGGGGTCGTAGCCTTGCAGTGCGGCGGCAATTTGGACAATGGTTTTCATGCGCTGATTATCCTACCGCCGATAACTGTCCTTGTGTGGCGGTAAACTAGCACTACCGCGCCATTTTTTCTGGAGACTGTATGCCCCAAGTCATTATTTCGCTAGACGGTATGCAGGTTCACAAGGTGTACCTGCAAAACGAAAGCACCTCGGTAGGTCGCCACCCGCACCACGCCGTCGTGCTGGACGACCAGACCGTCAGCGGTAACCACTGCACGTTTGAGCAAAGCGGCCTGAGCGATGTGTATGTGGTGGACGTAGGCAGCACCAATGGCACCTATATCAACGGCAAGATGGTGCGCAGGCACCTGCTGCAAAACGGCGATGTGATGGCGATTGGCCGCTACCGTCTCAAGTACTTTAGCGCCAACGAGCTGACCGACGAGGCCAAAACGGCGGCGATGCCGCTGGACAGCTTTAGCCAGAGCAGCTTTGCCCCCAGTAGCTTTGACCCTGGCCGCACCGTCGTGGCGGGCACGCCATTGCAGGCCAGCTTGCGCGTGCTGTCGGGCAGCTCGGTGGGTTTGGTGATGCCAGTGGTCAAAGCCGTATCCACCTACGGCAAACCGGGTGTGGCGCTGGTGGCCATTGCCCAGCGGCGTCACGGCTACTATGTCTCGTGCATGGATGCTACCGAGCCGCCTACCTTGAACGGCCTGCCCATCGGCAGCGACGCAGTGCTATTGCAAGACCGCGACGTGCTGGAGCTGGCAGGCACGGCGATGGAGTTTTGTCTGCAATAAGCACCTGCATGGCGTGTTGGCATAGGCCATGCAATTGAGCGTACCCACGTCGATTTATGACCGGGGTCGCCTGCGCTGCGTGCAGGCGCTGCGATCAGCTAAAAAAGCTTTTCAGCTTGTCGGTCCACGAGTCTTCGTTGGG
>JAYVJV010000032.1:0-4079 GCA_043769005.1 Polaromonas sp.
TTGCGGCTTTGCGCGTCGACACCCTGACGGCGGATGGTAAACACATAGTCCCAGCGGTCAGCATGGAAGGCACTGGTGACCAGGGGTGAGCCCAGCACCTCACGCACTTGGGTGCGGCTCATACCGGGGCGCAATGCTTCCACCTGCTCTTTGGAGACAAAGTTGCCCTGGACCACTTCGACCTTGTAAGGGGTCACCACAGAAGCAATCGAGCTACTGGCGCTATTGAAGCTGCTACAGGCCGCCAGGCCCAGGCAAGCCAGACTTACAGCCGCCCAAAGGCGCACACGATAAAGATGAAAACGTACGAACATTTCAGGCACTGCCCGGCGCTTGAAACCGGACACATAAGGTTATGATCAACCCATTGTAGCGGCTGTCGCCTTGCCCCCTGTAGCCAGTTTCATGTATGTCCAATATTGACGAACTCAAAAGCACCGGCCTCAAAGCCACGCTACCGCGCCTGAAGATCATGGAAATCTTTCAGACCAGCAGCCAGCGGCACATGACGGCGGAGGACGTGTTTCGCGTGCTATTGCAAGAGCGCACCGATATTGGCCTGGCTACGGTCTACCGCGTACTGACACAGTTTGAGCAGGCTGGCATCCTGTCACGCAACCATTTTGAGTCTGGCAAGGCCATGTACGAGCTCAACGAAGGCCAGCACCACGACCACCTGGTATGCCTGGACTGTGGCAGGGTCGAAGAGTTTTATGACGCTGAAATTGAAAAACGCCAACACGTCGTCGCCAAAGCCAAGGGTTTTGCAATAGCCGACCACGCGCTGAGCCTGTATGCCCACTGCACCAAGGACAAATGCCCGCAACGTAGCGCCGCAGGCAAAGCCTAGATCCCCCCATGCCACACTTACTGCTGGTAGAAGACGATGCATTGCTGCGCGACGGCCTGAGCGCGCAGTTGGCGCAGATGGGCCACACCTTGACCGTTGCCATCAACGGAGCCGTGGCGTTGAAGGTGCTGGACAGCCAGCGCTTTGATGCCGTCATCCTGGACTTGGGCCTGCCCTTGGTCGATGGCATGCAAGTGCTGCAGCGCATTCGCCAGACCTATGCCGCTTTGCCCGTGCTGGTACTGACTGCGCGCGACGGCGTAGAAGACCGCGTGAACGGGCTCAACGCGGGTGCGGACGACTATTTAACCAAACCTTTTGCCCAAAGCGAACTGCATGCCCGCCTGGCTGCCATGCTGCGCCGTTCGCAACTACCCGCCTTTGGCGGCAGCCGCGAACTGGGCCCGCTGCGGCTGGATGCCATGACACCGCGCGCCTGGCTAAGCGATGTCGACTTGGAGCTGACGCAACGCGAATGGGCTCTGCTGTCGCTGCTGCTCGCGCACAGCGGCAATGTGGTCAGCCGCGACACCGTACTGGCACGCTGGCAAAATGATGACGCAAAACTAGTCGATCGCTTTGACGACAAAACCCATGCCAGCCCAGAGTCCAAAGCCGAGCATAAACTCGACAGCAGCAATGCGCTGGAGGTCTACATCCACCGCTTGCGCAAAAAACTCAGCGGCTCCGAGCTGTCGATCCGCAACGTCCGTGGTTTGGGCTACATGCTAGAAAAACCATAGCTGCTAACGCTTTATTTAATTGACTTTTAGCGCTAAAGTACTTCCTGTTAAATGTCATGAGTCCCCAGCTGTCCCTCAAACGCCAGCTTCTCCTGTGGCTGCTGCTACCCCAATTGGTGCTGTGGCTGGTAGGCAGCGCGCTGGCCTACCGGCTGGCGCTGTCGTATGCCGAAAAAGGCATTGACCAGTCCCTGACCCAGTCGGTGCGCTCGCTGGCACGCCAGGTCAAACCAGTGGGTTCGGGCTTGCTGATCGACTTTCCCAAAGCAGCGCAGGCCATCATCGAAGAAGACCCCAACGACAAGGTCAGCTACATGGTCTCCAGCCCACCGGGCAGTTTTGTACTGGGCAACGCAACCTTGCCTGCGCCCCCTGCCCTCAGGGAGCAAAATTTGCAAAACAACCCGGTGCTGTACCGCGCGCAGATGCAGGCCACGGGCGTTGACGGTAGCCGTCCCTTGCGCGTGGCCATGCTGGAGCTGAACTACGGCGAGCCCAGCGCCCCACAACGTTTGCGTGTGCAGATTGCCAAAAGCCTGGCCGTGCAAGAGCGTATTGCGCGCGAGCTGATCGTAGACATCATCGTGCCTTTGCTGCTGCTGGGCGCGGCCATCAGTGTGCTGGTGTACGCCGGCATCGCGCGTGGCCTGCGACCTTTGCAGCGCCTGCAAACCAAGCTGGGCGAAAAGTCTGCTACCGCACTGTCACCCATCGAGCTGCGATCCGCACCGCAAGAAGTGCATTCCCTGGCAGCTGCTGTCAACCAGCTCCTGGCCGCCGTGCAGCGCAGCGTCAGCCAGGAAAAACGCTTTCTCAATGATGCCGCGCACCAACTGCGCACGCCTTTGGCCGGGCTAAAAAGTCAACTTGATCTGGCCCTGCGCGAAAGCGACCCCGTGGCGCTACAGGCACGACTGGGCAAGGTCAACGCGGGCGTAGAACGCTCCAGCCATCTGGTGCACCAGCTGCTGCGCCTGGCGCGCAGCGAGGCAGATATTGAATTGACCGACACCGACATCGCGCAACTGGCCCAGGAGGTGGCCCGCCAGGCTGCCCCAGACGCGTTGGCTGCAGGCATTGACTTTGGCTATGAAGGCGAGGCGCACCTGAGTCACCGCGCCAACCCGCTGCTGCTACGCGAAGCGCTTAACAATCTCATCGACAACGCCGTGCGCTACGCAGGCCAGGGCAGTACCGTTACCCTGCGCGTGCGGCGTGAGGCCAGCACCGTGGTACTGGAGGTCGAAGACAACGGCCCCGGTTTGAACGATGCCGCTCGTGCGCGCATTTTCGAGCGTTTTTACCGTGCCAGCGAACTGCCCGGCGGTGCGGGGCTGGGGCTGTCCATCGTCCATGAGGTGGCATTGCGGCACGCAGGTACCAGCCAGGCATACGCCGTAGAACCACAAGGTTTATGCATACAAATCAGGCTCTAGCGCTTTATTTTATTGCGTAAGCAGCTATTATTTAGATAGTGAGTTGAGCACAAATTCAGTGCATCAATACTGTCCTAACCGCCTGCCAACACCTTGGCAAACACATCGGCATCCACATTGCCGCCGCACAGCGTGGTGCCAACGATCAAGCCCTTTAGCTTGGCACGCTCTTGCAGGACGGCGGCGAAGCTGGCGGCACCTGCGCCCTCGGCCACGTTATGCGTATCCACGTACAGGGCGCGCATGGCGGCGGCTACTTCTGCGTCAGTGACTTGCACGATGTGGTCAATATGCGGCATCAGCACGTCTAGCGCGGCCTGGTCGGCTATGCGGCAGGCCATGCCGTCGGCCAGTACGGTGGTGACCGGGGATTCAACCACCCGGCCCGCGGCAATAGAGTCGGCATAGCTGGTGGCGTGGCTGCTGACCACGCCGACAATTTTTACCTTGTGGCCCAGTGCCAGCTTGGCGGTGATGGCACTGGCTGCGCCTGAGCCCATGCCGATGGGCACATAGGCTACGTCCATCTGCGGCACGGCCCTGAAAAACTCCCACCAGTAGGTGCTGACACCCAGCACCAGGCTGGGGTGAAAGCTGGGCACCATGTGCGCGCCGCGCTGCGCCGCTTGGGCAATGGCGTGTTCGCGCGCCTCCTGAAACTCATTGCCATGCTCGATCAGCGTGGCACCCAGCGCGCGCATGGCGGCGTTTTTCTCAACGCTATTGCCATGCGGTACGACGATGGTGCAGGGGATGCCGTGGCTGCGCGCTGCCCAGGCAATGCTCTGGCCGTGGTTGCCGCGCGTGGCGCTCATCACTTCTTTGGGCAGGGTGTTGGCTTGCTTCAGTGCGTCAAAATAGGTGAGGCCACCGCGAATTTTGAATGCGCCTACAGGCGTGTGGTTCTCGTGCTTCACCCAGCAGTCAGTGCCCAAGCGCTCACTCAACAGGCCCCAGCGGTACTGCGGCGTGGCCTGAAATGCACGGTACACCACCTGGGCGGCGGCTTCGATCTGGGGCAGGGTAAACATTCAAAGTCCTTGGGATTCA
>JAYVJV010000033.1:0-8077 GCA_043769005.1 Polaromonas sp.
AAGTTTGTTTTCTTCCTGTGGGCCGATAAACAGGCGGGTTTCGGTACTGTGCGTGGCACCGGGGGCCACTACCGTCATGGGAGCCTTCATGCCGACGGCATACAGGTTGCCACCGGCCTTTTGCATGTACAGCTCGCGCTGAATGCCGTCGGCCAGCAGCCAGGCGCTGGCAAAGTAATGCTGCACCATGGCCACATAGCCGCTATTGGAGGTTTTTTGAAACTCCGCCTTGTTTTTGTCGATGTCGGTGAACTCGGCTTTTTCGTATTTCTTCTCCGAGGTATACACCACCGGGCCCGTGAAGGTACTGTAGAAGGCCGACTCGCCTGGTGGCTTGTTGCCATCGCGCACCAGCTGCGCATACAGCTGCGCCGACACCGGGGCTGCCCCCGAGTTGATGGCTTCGTGCTTGACAGCGATATCGTAGGCACCGCGTTTGAGGGTGTAGGTCTTCACATATTTAATGCCGCCTTGTTCTGGTGACTCAAAGCGCAGCACCAATTCTTTTTGGCCGTCTTTCAGGGCGCGCTCGCCACTGAACTGCATGGTGGTTTTATGGTTGGGCAGTGTCGGTTGCCCATTCATGCCCACCAGGCCAGTTTGCGCCTCATAAGCGCGGTTTGGGCTGTTGTCCAGCAGTACTACGCGGCTCTTGTTTTGCTGGCTGTCTTCAGCGTGCTTGAGCAGCTCGGCGCGCACTATGTTGCCGCCTTCGCTGCTCAAAGTGAGCTTGAGCACATCGTTGCTGACTTCAAAGCTTGGGGCGCTACTGGCCGGGCTGGCAGGGGTGCCCGCCATGCCAGGCACTGCGCCCGCTACTGCGGGTGCGCCCGCCGCGCCCGCAGCTGCCGAAGGTGCGGGCACGCCCGCAGAAGATGCACCCGGAATAGCAGAGCCTGCGGCAGCTTCTTTCTTTACCGGGGCAGGAAAGAACGTGGCCTTTTGGCCGTTATGCACCTGCCAGGCATCCCACAGCATGATCATGGAGAAGCCAAAAATCACCCACAAAATGGAGCGGCGGATATCGTTCATAACAAAGTCTTTGAAACAGGAGAGGGGTGAGAAATAGCGCTGTCGTGGCGGGCCGCGCGCGCGTCCAGCCAGCGGGTCAATAACTGGGGGGGGCGGATCTGCGCCGGCACATCGTCGGGCCCGCCATCACACCAGGGGTGGCAACGCACAATGCGCGACGCACCCAGGTAACTGCCGCCCAACGCACCATGCTGCTGCAGCGCCTGCAAGGTATACAGCGAACACGACGGCGTAAACCGACAAGCTGAGCCGAGCGACGGGCTGAGCAACAGGCGGTACGCCCGCACGATACCCACCAGCAGACTTTGCGGCAGACGCTGCAAGGCTTGAAGTGGTGCAGACAAGCTCATAGAGCGCCCCTACCCAGAAGCGCCATCAGCTCACTGCGCACGCGTTTTTTCAGGGCATCGGAGGTGGCGCTGGGAAACTCGCTGCGCGCAAACTCGCTGCGCAGCCGCACCACGTAATGGCCTGCGGCTAGACTGGGTTGCAAAGTGGAGCTCACAGCATAAACCTGTCGTTTGATGGTGTTGCGCGTAACCGCCCGGCGCGCCCACCGCTTGGGAATGACGGCACCGATAGCCAGGGCGGGTTGCGCCATGAAGTGCAATGCAAAATGCGGGCTTTTGGCGACGATACGTCCGGCAAAAACCGCATCAAACTGCGCTTTGGTGAGAAGATGCGCTAGCAATGGCGCAAAGCCAAACGGGCAATCGCTTTAGACAGCCAAACGCTTGCGGCCCTTGGCGCGGCGAGCGTTGATGACAGCACGTCCGCCACGGGTTTTCATGCGGACTAAAAAGCCGTGGGTGCGGGCTCGGCGTGTTTTGGATGGCTGGTAAGTGCGTTTCATGGTACTGCTCTCAAAATGGGCTCTGGTCAAATTTCGCTCAAGCATCTTGCTTGGCGAAACCTAGCATTATCGCTGTTTCTAGTCAGAAAATCCAGCACCAGCAAGCATTTAAACGCTTTTTCAGTGGCTTTGCTTGAGCTTTGTGGCACGAACCCCGTCACAAACAGGTCGCAAAATATTCTCTCATTTTACTTCGCCTGCGCTTGTGGATAACCTACGGGCAAGACTATAATAATGGGCTAGACTTTGACAACATATCCACAAACAGAGACAACACCACAGATGGCCGAGAGACAAGCCACCATAGACCCCCACGCCAGCGCAGCCCTGGGCGCGACTGCGGGTCTCAGACCCACCGAATTGTGGGCCACCTGCCTGGCGCAATTGGCGCTGGAGCTGCCAGAACAGCAATTTAACACCTGGATCAAGCCCCTGGTTGCAACCGTCAGTCAAGACCTCTCCCGGATCACCGTATTTGTAGGCAACCGCTTCAAACTCGACTGGATTCGGGCGCAATATGCGGGCCGTATGGCCGCCTTGCTGGAGCAAAACAGCCGCCAGATGTCGGGTCAAAGCATTGCATTAGAGTTAGCGCTTGCTCCGCGCGAATCTACTGCCAAACCAAGTGCTGCCACTTCACCCAGTGAAATGCTGGTGGCGCCCGAGCTACTGACCGAAGCCGCCAACTATATCGACGACAGTCTGGACAGCGGCGTTAAAACCCGGCTCAATACCGCCCTCACATTTGACGCCCTGGTTGAGGGCACCGCCAACCGCATGGCTCGCGCTGCCGCCCTGCATGTGGCTAGCAATTCAGGCAACTTATACAACCCGCTGTTTATCTACGGCGGGGTTGGTTTGGGCAAAACCCATTTGATGCACGCCATAGGCAACCACCTGCTCAAAGAGAACGCCAACGCCAAAGTTCTCTACATCCACGCCGAACAGTTTGTCAGTGATGTGGTTAAAGCCTACCAGCGCAAAACCTTTGACGAGTTCAAGTTCAAGTACCACTCGCTGGATTTACTACTGATTGATGACGTGCAGTTCTTCGCCAACAAAGACCGCACCCAGGAAGAGTTTTTTAACGCCTTTGAGGCGCTACTGGCCAAAAAGTCGCACATTGTCATGACCAGCGACACCTATCCCAAGGGTTTGGTCGACATCCACGAACGCCTGGTGTCGCGCTTTGACTCCGGCCTCACCGTGGCCATCGAACCCCCCGAGCTGGAGATGCGGGTAGCTATTTTGATCACCAAGGCGCGCGCCGAAGGGGCCGACATGCCCGAAGAGGTAGCCTTCTTTGTGGCCAAAAACGTGCGCTCCAACGTGCGGGAGTTAGAGGGCGCGCTACGCAAGATCCTGGCCTATTCGCGCTTTAACCAAAAAGACATTTCCATCCCGCTGGCGCGCGAGGCGCTGCGCGATCTGTTGTCCATCCAGAATCGCCAGATTGGCGTGGAGAACATCCAAAAAACCGTGGCCGACTACTACAAGATCAAAGTAGCCGACATGTACAGCAAGAAGCGCCCCGCCAGCATTGCCCGGCCACGCCAGATTGCCATGTACCTGGCCAAGGAGCTGACGCAAAAGAGCCTGCCCGAGATCGGCGAGCTGTTTGGTGGACGCGACCACACCACCGTACTGCATGCGGTGCGCAAGATCGGTGGCGAGCGCCAGCTGATGACCGAACTGAACCAGCAGCTGCATGTGCTGGAACAAACCCTCAAAGGTTAAGCCACCATGCCGCACACCATCCGCAACATCAAGCAACCCAAAACCCGGCTTTATATGCGCCTAAACCACAGCGCTAACAACTATGGGGATAGTTTTGGGATAAGCACCCACTTATCCACAGGGCAGGCTACCAACCCCGAGTTATCCCACAACTGCACGGGCGAACAAAGTGGCTTAGTCACAGTTTGCAAAAGGTGCTAAATCCATGATTAAACAGGTGAAAATACGCTTATCCACATTTAAGCCGCTCCCTTACTACTACTACTATATTTAATTAACTAAAACCAAGATAAGAGGCACACATGATCGTTCTCAAGGCAACACAAGAAAAACTGCTCGGCACACTGCAATCGGTATCGGGCATTGTTGAGCGCCGCCACACCCTGCCCATCCTGGCCAACGTACTGATTCGCAAAACGGGCGACCAACTACAGCTCACCACCAGCGACCTCGAAATTCAAATCCGTACGAATGCCAAGCTGGACGGCGATGCAGGCAATTTCAGCACCACCGTAGGCGCGCGCAAGCTGATCGACATTTTGCGCACCATGCCTGCTGACCAAACTGTATCGCTCGAATCATCGGCCAGCAAGCTGGTGCTCAAAGGTGGCAAGAGCCGCTTTACACTGCAAACATTGCCCGCTGAAGACTTCCCGCTGGTGCAAGAAGCTGCTAGCTTTGGCCCGGTGTTCAGCGTGCCGCAAAAAACGTTAAAAGAGCTGCTAGCACAGGTCAGCTTTGCCATGGCGGTGCATGACATTCGCTACTACCTCAACGGCATTTTGTTTGTGGCCGAGGGTAAAACACTCAGCCTGGTGGCGACCGACGGCCATCGCCTGGCCTTTAGCAGCGCACAGCTCGATGTCGAAGTGCCTAAACAAGAAGTGATATTGCCGCGCAAAACTGTGATTGAAATGCAGCGCTTGCTCAGCGACAGCGAAGGCCAGATCGAAATGCAGTTTGCCGGTAACCAAGCCAAGTTCAGCTTTGGCGGCATGGAGTTTGTCACCAAGCTGGTAGAGGGTAAATTCCCTGATTACAACCGTGTGATCCCCAAGAACCATAAGAACATTATCACTCTGGGCCGCGCCGCTTTGCTGGCCACGCTGCAACGCACCGCCATTTTGACAAGTGAAAAATTCAAAGGCGTGCGCCTGAACATCGAGCCGGGCACCCTGCGCGTAGCGTCCAACAACGCCGAGCAAGAAGAAGCAGTCGACGAGCTAGATATTGACTACGCAGGCGATGCAATCGAGATTGGCTTTAACGTCACTTACCTCATCGACGCGCTGGGCAACATGCCGCAAGAGATGGTGCGCTTGGAGCTGTCGGATTCCAATAGCTCGGCGCTGTTTACCATTCCCGATAACGCCACGTTCAAGTACGTGGTGATGCCGATGCGGATTTAAATATTCCCGTTTGGGCTGAGCCTGTCGAAGCCTTCGTGAGCCTTTCGACAAGCTCAGGGCGAACGGAGTAGGTAAGTAGGATATAGGGGCTATACGCCCCTTAGGTATTTTTTAGAAGTAGATTTTTTGACTGGGATCCTGATGAGCCAAGAGCAAAACAAAGACCAAAGCGGTACACCAAACAAGAATGCCGCCACATCGAACGACGCACAAAACGCCGACTATGGAGACGCATCCATCCAAATTCTGGAAGGCCTGGAGGCCGTGCGCAAACGCCCTGGCATGTACATTGGCGATACCTCGGATGGTACGGGGCTGCACCACCTGGTGTTTGAAGTGGTAGACAACTCGATTGACGAAGCCTTGGCCGGCCACTGCGACGACATCGTAGTCACCATCCACTCCGACAACTCGGTAAGCGTTACTGATAACGGCCGGGGCATCCCTACCCGCGTGAAGATGGACGACAAGCACGAGCCTAAACGCAG
Source organism: Polaromonas sp. (assembly GCA_043769005.1). Classification (GTDB taxonomy): domain Bacteria; phylum Pseudomonadota; class Gammaproteobacteria; order Burkholderiales; family Burkholderiaceae_C; genus JAAFIP01. Next base: position 5,520 of record JAYVJV010000033.1, read on the forward strand.
CGCCGCAGAGATTGCACTGACCGAACTGCACGCAGGTGGCAAGTTCAACCAAAACAGCTACAAGGTGTCGGGCGGCCTGCACGGCGTGGGCGTGAGCTGCGTCAATGGCCTGAGCAAATGGCTGCGACTGACGGTGCGCCGCGACGGCAAGACGCACTTCATGGAGTTCAAGCAGGGCATCCCGCAAGACCGCGTGATCGAGCTGCGCGACGGCGTTGAAGTGTCACCGATGAAGATCACTGGCGAGACCGAGAAGCGCGGCACCGAAGTGCACTTCCTGCCCGACCTGGAGATTTTCTCCAACATCGACTTTCACTACGACATCCTGAGCAAGAAGCTGCGCGAGCTGAGCTTCCTGAACAACGGCGTGAAGATCCGCCTCGTCGATGAGCGCAACGCCAAGGAAGACAACTTCGCTTTCGTCGGCGGCGTGAAGGGCTTTGTCGAGTTCATCAACCAGGGCAAGAAGGTCTTGCACCCGAATGTCTTCCACGCCATCGGCGACAAGATGAGCGATCAGGCCACGAGCATCGGCGTCGAGGTCGCGATGCAGTGGAACGACGGCTACAACGAGTCGGTGCTGTGCTTCACCAACAATATCCCGCAGCGCGATGGCGGCACGCACCTGACCGGCTTGCGCGCGGCGATGACGCGTGTCATCAACAAGTACATCGAGGAGAACAAGCTCGCCGAGAAGGCCAAGGTCGAGATTGCCGGCGACGATATGCGCGAGGGCCTGGCGTGCGTCATCAGCGTCAAGGTGCCCGAGCCCAAGTTCAGCAGCCAGACCAAGGACAAGCTCGTCAGCAGCGAAGTGCGCGGCCCGGTCGAGGAGGTCGTGGCCGCCAAGCTCGGCGAATGGCTGCTCGAGAGCCCGCAGGATGCCCGCATCGTCTGCGGCAAGATCGTCGACGCCGCGCGTGCGCGCGAGGCCGCGCGCAAGGCGCGCGAGTTGACGCGGCGCAAGGACGTGATGGATGGCCTCGGCCTGCCCGGGAAGCTGGCCGACTGCCAGGAGAAAGACCCCGCGCTGTGCGAGATCTACATCGTCGAGGGCGACAGTGCCGGCGGCAGTGCCAAGCAAGGCCGCGACCGCAAGTTCCAGGCGATCCTGCCGCTGCGCGGCAAGATCCTCAATGTCGAGAGGGTGCGCGAGGAACGGCTATTGACGAGCGATGCCATCGTCACGCTGATCACCGCCTTGGGGACGGGCATCCGCACCGGTGTCAACAACGAGGGCTTCAACATCGACAAGCTGCGTTACCACCGGGTCATCATCATGACCGATGCGGATGTCGATGGCGCCCACATCCGCACCCTGCTGCTCACCTTCTTCTACCGCCACCTGACCGAGTTGGTCGAGCGCGGCCACATCTATATCGCGCAGCCGCCGCTGTACAAAGTCAAACACGGCAAGCACGAGCAGTACCTGAAGGACGGCCATGAGCTCGATGCCTTCCTGCTGGGGGTGGCACTCGCCGGGGCCGCGGTCCTGCCCGACAGGGCAGAGTCCGGCGGGCGCCTCGCCATCGAAGGCAGCGCGCTCGAAAGTCTGGCCCGCAGCTACCTGCTGGCCAATGGCGTCATCGAGCGCCTGTCCAACTGGATGGATGGCGATGCCTTGCGCGCCATCGGCGGCGGCCTGGCGCTCGACCTCGATACCCCGGCCGCGGCGCGGGCGAGTGCGGCCGAGATGCAGGCCGCGCTGAAGGACGCCATCGTCAGCGCCGAGGTTGACCCGCGCACCGACAAGCCCTATCTGCGCATCAGCCGGCGCCACCATGGCAACGTCAAGAGCAGCGTCATCGGCCAGGACTTCGTGCATGGTGCCGACTACGCGACGCTGGCCACTGCCGGCCGCGCCTTCCTAGGCCTGCTCGGCCCCGAGGCCACCGTGAAGCGCGGCGAGGGCGAGAAGATGAAGGAGCAGAAGGTCGGCGACTTCCGCGCCGCCATGGCCTGGTTGATGCTGCAGGCCGAAAGCGCGGTCGGCCGCCAGCGCTACAAGGGTTTGGGCGAGATGAACCCCGAGCAGCTGTGGAAACCACGATGGACCCCACCGTGCGCCGCCTGCTGCGCGTGCAGATCGACGATGCCATCGAGGCCGATCGTGTCTTCACGATGCTGATGGGCGACGAGGTCGAGCCGCGCCGGGACTTCATCGAAAGCAATGCGCTCAGGGCGGCCAATATCGACGTGTAGCGCTGGCCTGCGGCGCCTCGCGGTCGCCGCGTGCGCGATGTTGCTCGCTGCGTGCAGCGTGGACCCGCGCAGCGGGGCCGGGCCGAAGCTGGCGCTCGTGATCGGCAACGCCGCCTATGAGAACGCGCCGGTCCTCGTCAACCCGGCCAACGATGCGGCCGACATGTGCGCCGCGCTGCGCAAGGCGGGCTTCCGCACGCTGTGCCACACCAACGTGCGCGACCGCGCCGAGTTCGATGCCCGCGTCAAGGACTACGCCGATCAGCTGGCCCCGAACGCCGTCGGCGTCTTCTTTTACGCCGGCCATGGCGTGCAGGCAGGCAGCGCCAACTTCCTGATCCCCACCCGGGCCGAGC
>JAYVJV010000034.1:0-15732 GCA_043769005.1 Polaromonas sp.
CCATCTCGAACAGGACAGTGAAACGACTTAGCGCCGATGATAGTGCGGGTTCCCGTGTGAAAGTAGGACATTGTCAGGCTCTTATGCCTAAAACGCCCAACCAGCAATGGTTGGGCGTTTTTCTTTGTGTCTTTACTTTGTTGATCCACAAGCGTTGCAGCAAATGCAGTGGCTTTCGTTAGTTTGAGATGGTGCAGGTAGCACAACTTGTGCTCATGTGCCGCTCCAAAGATTTTGGATAGACAGTCGCATGGCTGGGATTTAGCTACGCAGCTCGCGTCGCAAGATTTTCCCGACGTTGGACTTAGGCAAATCATCCCTGAACTCGATGTATTTGGGGATCTTGTAACCTGTCAAATTCTGGCGGCAATATTTGGCAACGTCGTCTTCACTCAGGCTGGAGTCATTTTTCACCACAAAAACTTTTATCGCCTCGCCTTGTTTTGCATCGGGCACGCCGATAGCCGCGCATTCCACTACGCCAGGGCATAGTGAGATGACGTTTTCCAGCTCATTGGGGAACACGTTAAAGCCGCTCACAATGATCATGTCCTTTTTTCGATCCACAATCTTGGTATAGCCTCGCGCATCCATGATGCCAATGTCACCTGTGCGCATAAAACCATCGGACGTAAAAGCCTTTGCAGTCTCTTCGGGCTGCTGATAGTAGCCCACCATCACGTTCGGGCCTTTAATGCAAATCTCGCCCGAAGCGCCTGTAGGTAGAGAGATGCCTGCATCGTCTTTGATAGCAATCTCGACGCTGGGCAGGGGCAAGCCAATAGTGCCGGAAAATGTAGTTGCGGTGCTTGGATTATTGGTACCAATCGCGCAAGTCTCGCTCATGCCCCAGCCTTCCATCATCGGGCACCCCGTTACTTCCAGCCATTGCTTGGCAGTGCCCGCAGAGGCAGCCATGCCGCCCGCTTGCGAGATGCGCAATTGTGAAAAATCCACGGTCTTGAACATCGGGTGCTGCATGAGTGCGTTAAACAAGGTGTTCACAGCGGGCAGCATGTGAAACGGACGTTTCTTGAGTACCTCAATAAACTTGCCAAAATCACGGGGATTGGGAATCAGCGTCATATGTGAACCTTGGCGAATGGCTAGCAGACTCAAGGTGAGCGCGAAAATATGATACAGCGGTAGCGCGGCAATGCTGTTGATCTTGCGCGCATCACCCACGGTTTGCAGCGCAGGTGTAAACCATGCCTCGGCTTGTAGCAAGGCCGCCACAATATTGCGGTGGGTGAGAACCGCACCTTTACTCAGACCCGTGGTGCCCCCGGTGTACTGTAAAAAAGCAATGGAATCGAGACTGCAGGAGTTGGGTTTGAGTGTCTTGGTGCTACCCTTTGCAAGCGCTCGACTAAATGGCGTGACTGAGCGCCCAGCGTCTAGCGGCAAAGCGTAGGCAGGCACCATTTTGGCCAAATGCCGTACCGCAAAGGTCAGCCACTTGCCATAGATGGCACCCAGCAGGTCGCCCATAGAGGCCATGACGATATGTTTGATGGACGTTTTTTCAATCACTTCAGACAGGGTGTGGGCGAAATTTTCTAAAATAACAATAGCCGTAGCGCCAGAGTCTTTCAGTTGATGCTCTAATTCGCGGGCAGTATAGAGTGGGTTTACATTCACACAGGTGTAGCCCGCACGCAAAACAGCCGCCATGGTGACCGGAAACTGTGGGATATTGGGCAGCATGATTGCTACCCGCGCGTCTGGCTCCAGCCCGAGGCCTTGCAGCCATGCGCCCAGCGCGTTAGACAGACTGTCAAGTTCACTGTAGCCCATCCAGCGGTCCATACAGACCGTAAACGGCAGGCCCGCATTTTTCTTGAAGCTCTCGTCCAGCAATACCGTGAGGGATCGGTATTGATCGGGGTTGATTTCGTGCGGTACGCTGGCTGGGTAGCTCTTGAGCCAAAATTTATCCATGTAGGGTCTCTCCAAATGGTGGGCAAATCATTCTAGTTCAGGCCAAAGCTGCGCACTGTAGGTGTTTGTCAGGCCAGGATCAAACAAGCGCGTCATCCAGGCCTGTTCGCGCTGTTCCACAACAGTAAGAAAACCCACGACACCAGATTTGCTGCGCTGCAGGGCTGCGAATGTGTCAAATCCCGTCTCTAAAAAATGCTGTAAATCTTGCAACCCAGCCGCGTTCGCTGTGCCGCGCATCATACGCAGCATGGTGCGCAGTCCGGGTGTACGGACGAGTTGCGCCAACGCATGACCAAGCTCTAGTACCAAAGCAAACTGTTCTGCACGAACGGCTGGCAGGCTAACCGCTCGCCAGGTCTGCACATAGGCGGCTAGTGCATCTAGCTCGGTAACCCCAGGCGCTTGCAGCGCGACCAAGGCTGCACCCATGGCGTAATCCAACTGCTCGCTGACCGCGTGCAATTGGGTCAAAGTCGTCGCGACCCCCAAAACCGATGCGGGGAACAGCCGCTGCATGGCTGGGGCAATGCGGCCAAACTGCATGTCCCGGTGCGTGTAGTCCCGATCGCCATACAGCTCTTGCAGAAAAAACGCCGCTGCTGCGCCCCAGTCGGGGTGCGTTAATACATCCGCATAGCTGCGGCGAAAGCGGTGGCACTGTGCACGCTTGATAGCCATAACGGCTTGATGCAAGACGCTCTGGGCTCGTCCAGCCGCGCGCAAAGCCTCCACAGCCTGCAAAGCGGTACCGATTGAGCGCAGTTGCGCCACGGGCAGCGGGTGCGGCAGTTGGGCAGCACCGACCACACTTGGTGCAGGTAGCCCGGACAGCTGAGGTTGAGGCATCACCATACAAACCACAAGTGTATCGGCTGGATAAAGCCATTACAGTCAGGGTATGACTAATGCATGGATTCAAGGCGTTCTCACATTGGGCACCATGGTGCTTGCGTGGGCGTTGGGGCTATGGCTCTGGGGGAGCCACCCAGCCCTAGTGCTGCTGGGTTTGATGGCGCCCGTGCTCGTGACCTTCGTGCTTATAGCGCAGCAGTTCATCATATTCTGGTATGTCACCCAAAACGATTCCGCAGAACGTGAAAGTGTAGCTACGCATGTAAAAGCTTGGTGGGGCGAGGCGAATGCGGCCTTAAAAGTTTTTCATTGGTGGCAGCCCTTTCATCGTACCAACATTCCCGATGGCTTGGATGCCACATCCATCGCGTCTGGGCAACGAGGGGTTGTGTTGGTGCATGGATTTTTTTGTAACCGGGCTTTTTGGCAGCATTGGATGCGTCGTCTACAGGCGCAACATCGACCCTATATTGCAGTAGACCTGGAACCCGCCTTTGGAACCATTGATGCATATACCGCTACGCTAGAGCGGGCGGTGCGCCAGATGCGTCAAGCGACGGGGCTCAGTCCTGTCATTGTTGGACACAGCATGGGGGGCCTTGCCATTCGTGCTTGGCTGGCCACGCAAACCACGCAAGCAGATGGCCAGAGCGCAGTGCAGCGCGCTATCACATTGGGTTCGTCGCACCATGGCACTTGGCTTGCCCAGTTTTCGCACACCACCAACGGTTTAGAGATGCGGCAAGAAAGTCGTTGGTTAAACGCGCTAGCAAGTATGGAAAAAGTGCTTCCTTTTGTGGAATTTGTGTGCTTTTACTCCAATTGCGACAACATTGTCTTCCCAATTTCGTCCGCCAAGCTGGCGGGAGCCGATAATCGCTTGATTCGTGGACTTGGACATGTAGATATGGTTCACGATCCCTTGGTCATGGATGCGTGTTGGGAATTGATGCAGTGAAGAGATTCATAGAAAGTCAGCTATGCCATTGATCGTAGTCATGGATGATGATGCGGGTACGCGTATGCTGGTCAGCCAGGTGCTCAAAAAAGAAGGCTTTCAAGTGATGGCCGCTGAGGACGGGGTCAAGGGTCTGGAGCTGATCCGTGAATACAAGCCCGATCTGATCGTCAGCGATGTGCAAATGCCGCACCTTGATGGTTTTGCAGTGTTGGAAGCGGTACGCAGCGATGCCTCGCTGGCCACCATCCCAGTGATCTTGCTGACATCACTGCAAGACCGCAACTATATGCGCCAGGGCATGACCACGGGCGCAGATGATTATCTGACCAAGCCTTTTGCCCCGCAGGAGTTGCGTGATGCCGTGGGTGCCCAGGTCAACAAGCTAGTGCGCTCCAGCGCCCTGCGCTCCCATGTGGTGGACACGGCGGTGGGCGCAGCGCTGGAGGAGCAGCGCCACCAGATCAGCAAACTGTATGAGCGGCGCATGGCTAAAACCTTGAGTGAGCAATGGCCCGACGGTGGTTTGGTGCAGGACAAAGAAAAATTCAACAGTGCCACTGTGCTGTTTGCCGATATGCGTGATTACTCCCAGTGGACGCAGCGCCTCTCCAGCAGCGAGCTGGGCGATGTAGTGCAACAGTTTTATGGCAATGTCGGCGACACGGTCCATTTGTTTGGCGCGCACTATATGCAGTTTGTGGGCGACGGTATGCTGTGTGTGTTTGTTGATGCGGGCGATACGCTGTCTGTAAACCATGCCCTGCGTGCTGTACGTGCCGCTATAGGTTTAACCGAGGCCACGCGCCGCCTGGATGGCTATGTGCACCAGCACTTTCCAGATCGTAACCTGCCGCCCTTTGCCCTGAGCATTGCGCTGCACAGCGGTCCCGTCGCGTTTGCCAGGCTGGATGGTATGTTTGGCAGCACAGGCCACACGACTCCGGTGGGTGACACCGTAGCAATTGCCCTCAAGCTCTTTAGCGGTCAACCGCGTCTGGATTGGACTATTGCAGCCAGTGTGCAAGCTTCGCGTTTAGTCACCGGTGCTGTACGCTTGGGTAAACGCGGACTGGTGACAACCCCGGGTCGAGCGACAGCCGTCGATGCGGTAGAAATCATAGAACTCCAATAATGCTGCCGATGTCTTCTTCCCTCAGCCCACCCGTTTCAACATCCCATCTCAACTCGCCACACACTTGGTCTTTGCGCCAGGTGTTGGTCACTGGCTTGCTGTTGTTCTCGTTGATCCCCGCAGTCATTGTGGGCTGGCTGATGTACCGAAGTAACCTGCAGAGCGTCGACGCTTTGTCCGATAAAATTGTGCAAGACGTGGCGTACCGAGTGCAGATCGACACAGAAAACCACCTGTCGCAGGTGCACTCGCTGATCAACGCCTTGCTGCCTGATAAGGCTACCACCGAACAAACAGAGCATGCCAGGCGCTTGATCAATCAGCCTGAAGAGTTTGAGCGCACAGCGTTTAGTTTGACCCGCATGTCGCCCAATGTGAGCTACCTGTATTTTGGCAGCAACAAGGGTGAGTTTTATGGCGTACAAAAAATTTTGAACGACCCCGAGCAGCGTGCCGTAGTCAATGTGCGGGCCGTGGGTGACGATGGGCGACACTACTTTTCCGCAAACCAGCCCGGTGACCGCACGCGCGAGCTGCCGCGTGAGACCAAAACCTACGAGCCCCGCCAACGGCCTTGGTTCATCGCCGCATCGGAGAAAAAGGGCCGTGTGTTTTCTACTGTCTATCCATCAGCCTCCTCGGGTCAGTTACTCATTACGCTGGCACAGCCGGTGTATGAAAAAGACGGTACGTTGCAAGGCATCTTTGCAGCCGATTTGTTTTTAAAACGCCTGAGTGATTTACTACAAGCGCAAAAAATCAGTGCCCGCGGCGCAGCCATTCTGGTGGACGAGCAGGGCTATCTGGTGGCTAGCTCAGCCGGGGACCCCCTGTTTACCACCGAGGGCGGCAAGTTACTGCGCCGCAAGCCCAGCGACAGTAGCAGTTCAACTATCCGCCAGGGTTATGCTGCCATCGCACCTTCGTTGGGTAAAACACTGGCCGAATCTTCGCAAAGTCCATCCACTAACCAGCGCGTGTCCGTGGAGGGAGGGGGTAGCTTGATTAGCGTGATCCGTCCCTTTGGCGAGTCTTTGGGTTTGAAGTGGACATTGATGGTGGCCGCGCCCGAGGGTGATTTTGCCGAAGAGACGCGCATGGCCATTCGGCAGTCTGTGTTGGTCATGTTGAGTGTGTTAGCAGCGGGCGCAGCATTCTCCTTAGTCTTTGCATACAGCTTGAGCAGGCGTTTTAAGGGTTTGACCGAGGCCGCCGAGCAAATGGGACGCGGGCAAACGCCTGCGGTGCAGGGGAAGACCAAAATTACCGAGGTGCGCACTCTGTCATTGGCCATGCGCCACAGTTTTGATGAAATCGGTCGTCACCGCGCCGAGATTGATGCGCATGCGCTGGCTTTGAGTGATGCCAACGACAACCTGGAGGCGCGCGTGAGCCAGCGCACCACCGAGCTAGAGGCTTCGCGTGAAGAGGCGCTGTCGGCCGCCCGTGCTAAGGCCTCCTTTTTGGCCACGATGAGCCACGAGATTCGCACCCCCCTCAACGGCGTGGTGGGCATGACGACATTGTTGGCCGACACGCCCCTCAACAATGAGCAGCAAGACTATGTGCACACCATGCGAGTCTCTAGTGACCAACTGCTGGGTGTGATCAACGACATTTTGGATTTTTCCAAAATAGAGTCTGGCAAACTCGATCTGGAAAAAGAGCCTCTCAGCGTGCAAGCCATTGTCGAGGAGGCCTGCGATATCGCCGCACCCAGGGCGCGTGAAAAGGGCTTGGAGCTGATGGTGGATATGGGCGAGCAGGTGCCCACCTGGGTGCGTGGCGACACCACCCGCCTGCGCCAGGTGCTGCTCAACTACATCAATAACGCGATTAAATTTACCGACACGGGACAAGTGGTGGTCAGCGCACTGGTGCTGCAAGACTTTGAGCCTGACCAGGATGCGATGTTGCAATTTAGAGTCAAGGACACGGGCATCGGCATACCGCTAGAGCGCCAGCCAGCTTTATTCCAGTCCTTTATGCAGGTAGACACCTCTACCACCCGCAAATACGGTGGTACGGGGCTGGGCCTGGCCATTTGTAAGCGCCTGGCGCATCTGATGGGCGGCGAGGTGGGTGTGGATTCTGCACCGGGTCAGGGTTCGACCTTTTGGTTCAGTGCGCGCCTGGGTTATTGCGATGCACCCGAGCACACCCCCTCGTCCATCATCGAGCTGGCCAGTTTGAACGGCAGGCACGCCGTATTGATTGACGACACACCGCTGAACCTGCGCATCTTGGACAAACAGCTCAAACGCTGGGGGATGCGTACCGTCCAGTTTGAGCGTGCCCAGCTCGCGTTGGACTACCTCGCAATCAACAGCACCCACATCGTCATTACCGACATGCATATGCCCGAGATGGATGGCCAGACCTTTGCAAACACCCTGCGCGTACGCAACAAGAACCTGCCGATTGTGCTGCTGACCTCAGGCACCATGCCTGTGGGAGATGAAGCCAAGGTGTTTGATGCCCGTCTGCTCAAACCCTACCGTCAATCGCAGTTTTTCAACACGCTGACTCGCATACTCGCTGGCAATGCTGAGAGCTTGCCCTCGGCAGAGGAGGTGGCGGTAGCCGTAAAAAACCAGCGCATTCTGATCGCAGACGATAACACCATTAATCTTAAAGTAGCCCAGGCCATGCTCAAGCGGCTGGGCTACGAAAGCGCGATAGCCTTGAACGGGCGAGAAGCGGTAGACATGGTCTCGCATGCCCTGCAAAGTGGCGCGGTGCCCTACGCTGCCATTTTGATGGATGCCAACATGCCCGTGATGGATGGCTTTGAAGCAGCGCGCCTGCTGCTGCTCAACCACGGCCGCACTACGCCACCCATCATTGCCTTGACGGCCTCGGTGCTGGAAGAAGATCGCCAGCGCTGTCTGGACGCGGGCATGCAAGGCTTTTTACCCAAGCCATTGCGCCTGGACGAACTGGCTCAGGCGCTGGAGATCTATGCTCCGGTACAACCCAAGGTACAGGCTGCCATAGGCAGTGCAAGTTCCGACCTTGCCGTGCACATGGCTTTAACCACTGATCCTAAAAATATAGCAGCTCACGCACAAGAAATAAAGGTTGGTGATATGCCTGCGAGTGAAAATGCGTTGACGCTCATGGACTGGAGCCGTCTGAAGCAGTTTAAAGAGTTTGACGACGAGCAAGGCAGCATGACGCGTGAAGTCATCACCTTGTTTATTGCAGATGTTCCCACCCGCGTGCGAGATATTCAGGCCGCTGCACTGGCCTTTGATGCGCCTGCGCTGCACCATGCGGTACATGCCCTCAAGGGCGCGGCATCCAATGTCGGTGCGGTCGCATTGACTGAAGCCTGCTTTTTGCTTGAGCAGTCCTGCCTGCTCCAGAGCTGGCCACCTGCTGCCGCCAGTCAAGTGTTGCAACTGTCTGAACTGGCGGAAAAAACTGTCAATGCGCTGCGTAGTCGGGCGCTTTAAGTGCTGGGCTTTACCTCGGCCAAAGTGGCTAGATCTAACGCGGTAGAGGGTCGATGTCCGCGCTCTTTAAAACACCCCGGCGCATCTGGTCTAGTTCTATCGACTCAAAGAGCGCCTTGAAATTACCCTCGCCAAAGCCTTCGTTGCCTTTGCGCTGGATAAACTCAAAGAAAATCGGCCCCAACTGGTTCTCGCTAAAAATCTGTAGCAAAAGCGCGCCCTGGCTACCGTCCATCAAAATATTGCGGCTTTGCAGCGCGGCCAGGTTTTCGCCATGGCCGGGAATGCGTTTGTCCAGCAGCTCGAAATAGGTCTCGCCTGTGTTCAGCAGCTTGATGCCACTCATTTGCAGTGCGTCCACACTGGCCAGCAGATCGGTAGAGCCCAAGGCAATGTGCTGGATGCCCTCGCCATGGTATTTGTCCAGATACTCCTGAATTTGCCCGGCCTTTTCGTTGCCCTCTTCGTTGATCGGGATGCGAATATGTCCGCACGGGCTGGTCATAGCCTTGCTTTTTACGCCTGTCGCCTGGCCTTCAAAGTCAAAGTAGCGTACCTCTTTAAAGTTAAACAACCGCTCGTAAAACTGCGCCCACTCTTGCATGCGGCCCCGGTGCACGTTGTGCGTCAGGTGGTCGATGTAGGTCAGGCCGTGGCCCACGGGGTTCAGGTCTTGCGCGGTGATGCCAGGCAGCGGCGCAAAGTCCACATCGTAAAAGCTGATGTCGCCCAGCGCGGGGCTGGTGCGCTGACCTTGGCTGTCCTGCACAGCGTTTTTGCCGCGCCATTTGTCTACCAAATAGATCAACGAATCGCCAATACCTTTAATAGCCGGGATGTTCAGCTCTCCAGGCCCCGCTTGGTCGGCATAGCCCCAGGCACCCAAGGCCTTGGCTCGTTCATACGCTGCCTTGGCATCTTGCACCCTGAACGCAATGGCGCAGATGGATGGCCCGTGCTGGCGTGCAAAGCGCTGCGCAAAGCTGTCCGGTTCGGCGTTCACAATAAAGTTAATACCGCCCTGGCGGTACAGCATCACGTTTTTGTGCCGGTGCCGGGCTATCGGCTTGAAGCCCATGCGCTCAAACAGCGCGCCCATGGCCAGCGGGTCGGGTGCGGCGTATTCGATAAATTCAAACCCGGCGGTACCCATCGGGTTGTCCCAAACGGTTTGCATAGGTATTTCCTTGAAAAGGCAACCTCCACTGTACAAGCCTGGCACATCCAATGCAAGTACGGCGCTGGCGTGCCTATTTCTTCAATGCAACGGGTTCGGGCAGTGCCTTTGCGGCCAAGCTGCGCGCCTGCACCACCAGATTGTTGTGGGCATCTAAAAACGCAGCAGAAATCACCTTGGCCTCGTTGGTGTTGCTCCAGCCTAGTCCACCAGCGCCGCCACCCTTGCCTGCGACAAGACCGCCCAGCCCCAGATCGGTGGTGCGGGCAGAGCCGGTGGCCGACGATAGCTGCTCTGTGGTTTCGTTATCGGTCATCAGCAGAACCACCTGGGCTTCTTTGAATTTAACCTGCGAGGCAAAGCCGGCAATTTTATCCAGACCAACCATCGCCAAAATACCACCGATGTTACGCCCCGCGTCCTGTTCGGAGAAGGTCAGGCTAGGCACGACACTGTACTGCGCCATGATGCCGCGCCCCTTCTTTACATTGCCTGGGGCCTCTGAACGCAGAATGCCTTTGTCTTTCAGTTCCTGCTCGCGCACGGTGGAGTCCAACCCGGAATTGCGATCAACAATGCGAAAGCAACCGCTTTGCTGCATCAGCACGCGCACCAGGGGAAGCGGCGACTCGGGCAGGCCGTTGCGACCAATGCCTATGTAGCCGCCTTTGTTCTCCACCAATGACACCACGGCCACCGGGGCATCGCAGGTCATCAGCTCTTTGGCGGCGTTTTTAGCGCCAGCAGGTCCGGCCGAACCTGTAACCACCGAGCCGCCCTTGCCCAACTCAGTGTTCACTTCTTGCTTGCCGCACGCGCTCAGTCCAATGATGGACACAACAGAAAAGATAGTCAGTAAGGTCTGCGCGGGGGGATGTAAAGTGAACATAGTAGACAATTTTTCAAAATATACAGAAAGCATTAGACCATACAGCGCACAACGTAACGTCTTGTGTTTTTATTGCGATTTATAACTTGTATGCTATGTAATTAATAGCTGCTTACGCAATATTTTATTGGTCTGTAGCACTGAAACTCTTAAATGTGGGGGCATCATGGGTTAAGCAGGCATCTCTAAAAAAACACTTGCAATATACGGGTTTACCCGTATATTAAAGCCATGACTGATTCAAAAGCACGCTTGTATGCCGATCGGGAATTTTTTGATGCGCCGGGGGCTTCTTTGCAGGCCGTAGCATCAGATGGGTGGAGTGCGCCGCAAGAGCGAGCGCTTCCTCACATTGTGCCCATGCGGGCGCTGAGCCCGCGCCACCGAAAGCGCATTGTCCAGCATTTGCTGGCACTGAGCCCACAAGACCGCTACTTGCGCTTCGGCTACGCGGCGCAAGACGTACATATCCAGAAGTATGTAGACAGCCTGGACTTTGCGCGCGACGAGATTTACGGCATTTTCAACCGTGCTTTAAAGTTAATTGCTGTAGCCCATCTGGCTTTGTGTGCCGACCCCATGCATGTGAGCAGCGCCGAGTTTGGTGTCTCGGTGAACCAGGATGTGCGGGGCAAAGGCTACGGCGCGCTGTTGTTTGACCGCGCCATGACGCACGCCCGTAACCAAGGCATCAGCATGATGTTTATTCAGGCTTTAAGCGAAAACGCCGCCATGCTCAAGATAGCCACCAACGCAGGTGCAGAGGTAGTCAGGCACGGCAGTGAGAGCGAGGCCCATCTGGCGCTCCCCCCCGCCACCCTGGACAGCCGCTTTACCGAAGTGGTGGAGGACAAAGTAGCCGAGTGGGACTTTCAGTTGAAAAGGCAGGCCAGGCGGTTTTCGCGCTGGCTGGGGCATTAGCACAGCGTTCGCCCGCCTGCACCCCGCACTGGAGAGGGGTGGGTAATTGCGCATCTGCGCACTGCAATAGCTGTGGCTATTGCGCCAGAATCGGCTATCCTAGAGGGCTGTACAACAACCGCCCCCCGCCAGTGTCCGACCCCCACCCCAGTGCGCACGCACCGCTTGCCCCCAAATTTGCCGGAAACGGCCAAACCTCGCCCCGGCCACCTGTCAAGCACGCCGACAAGCGTGGATTTTTGCAAAAACTCGCCGAGCTGCTGCACCCCGGCCCCGACAGCAAAGACGAGCTGATCGAAACCCTGGCCGAGGCGCAGGATAACCACATCATCAACGCCGAAAGCCGCGCCATGCTGGAGGGCGTGATCCGCATGGCCGACATGACGGCGGGCGACGTGATGGTGGCCGCGCCGCGTATGGACATTGTCAACATCGACGCCCCCCCCGACGAGCTGATGCACGCCATCATCGACACCGCGCACTCGCGTTTCCCGGTGTACGAAAAAGACCGCGAGAACATCATTGGCATCTTGATGGCCAAAGACCTGCTCAAGCTGCAGCGCGCGCCAGAATTGAATTTGCGTGCCCTGTTGCGCCCGGCGGTGTTTGTGCCCGAGAGCAAGGGGCTCAATGACCTGCTGCGCGAGTTTCGCGGTAACCGCAACCATCTGGCCATCGTGATTGACGAGTTTGGCCGTACGGCGGGTCTGATCACCATCGAAGACGTGCTGGAGCAAATTGTGGGCGAGATAGAAGACGAGTTTGATGAAGCTGCCGATGCGGGCGACATCTACGCCCTGGCCGACAACACCTTCCGCGTCAGCGGCGACACGGCGGTAGAGCGCGTCAACGACTCCTTTGGCGTGTTGTTGACCGCCCACGACGGGGAAACCTTCGACACCATTGGCGGCCTGATCGCCCACGAAATGGGCCATGTGCCCAAACGCGGCGAGCACTGCGCACTGGCGGGCCTGAGCTTTACCGTGCTGCACACCAAGGCGGGTGCGGTCAAATGGTTTCGGGTATCGCCCGTGGGAGGCAAGGCTTGAGCCTGCTGTTGCGGGCTGGCTTTGCCCTGCTTGCGGGCTACCTGCATGCCTGCGCCATCGCCGCTCCGTGGGACGGCCAGCCAGTGTGGTGGCTACAAATCATCGCATTGGGTGCTTTGGTGGCCTTGGTGCAGCGGGCACCCAGCGTCAAACTTGCCGCCCTGCTGGGCTGGCTGTTTGCCGCCAGCTGGCTGGCAGGCAGCGTATGGTGGCTGTTTACCTCCATGCACACCTTCGGCGGCCTGGCTGCGCCACTGGCCGTAGCCGCCGTGCTGGCGCTATCCGGTTTCATGGCCATTTTTTATGCAGTAGCGTGTGCAGTTTATAAGCGTTTTAGCCATCTAGGCCCACAAAATACAGCGCAGGCAGCTATTGTTTTCGCAGCATGTTGGCTGCTGGCCGAGCTGGTGCGTGACACCTGGTTAACGGGTTTCCCGTGGGCGGCAGGGGGTTATGCGCAGGTGGACGGGCCGCTGGCTTATAGCGCGACCCACATAGGCGTGTATGGCGTGGGCTTTGTGGCCAGCCTGCTGGCCTGGCTGTGCGCCTGGGTGATGCAGCAGCGGCGCATCAAGCTGGCGGCGGGCACGGCGGCGCTGCTGTTGATTGTGTACGGTGCTAGCGCCCACTGGTGGCAAAGCGACGTGTTCACCAGCCCTGGCCAGCGCACCAGCGTAGCTCTGCTGCAAGGCAATATTCCCCAGGGTGAAAAGTTTGAGCCGTCCAAGGGCATTCCTGTTGCACTCGACTGGTACGCCCAGCAGTTGCTGGCCAGCACCGCCACGCTCACCATCGCACCCGAGACCGCCATTCCCCTGCTGCCGCGCCAGTTGCCCGATGGTTATCTTACGCCCCTACAAAACAAGTTTGCTCCGCCTGCGCGCTCTTCGTCAACAGCGCCCGTTCAGGCTGGGTCGGCTCCACCCGTTGGAGCTGAGTCAACCCCATCCGTTCGCCCTGAGCCTGCCCAAGTGCAGGCCGCCCTCATGGGCATGCCCATGGGCGACTTCGACATTGGCTACACCAACTCCGCCGTGGGCCTCAAGCCCGGCCAGGCCGCGCCCTACCGCTACGACAAGCACCACCTGGTGCCCTTTGGCGAGGTGATCCCGCCTTGGTTTAAATGGTTTACACAGATGATGAAAATCCCTCTGGGTGACTTCAACCGGGGCGATGTCGGTCAACCCAGCTTCATCCACGCAGGCCAGCGCTTTGCGCCTAACATTTGCTACGAAGACCTGTTTGGCGACGAGCTGGCCGCCCGGTTTTTGGACGAGGCCAGCGCCCCCACCGTACTGGTGAATTTGAGCAATATCGGCTGGTTTGGCAACAGCATCGCCATCGACCAGCACCTGCATATCAGCCGCATGCGCGCCATCGAGCTGGGCCGCCCCATGGTGCGCGCTACCAACACCGGACCTACCGTCATCATCAACCACCGGGGTCAGGTGACCCACAGCCTGGCGCGTCACACACGCGGCGTGCTGTTGGGCGAGGTAGAAGGCCGCACAGGCACCACGCCCTATGCCTGGTGGGCTGCACGCTATAGCCTGGGGCCGCTCTGGGGGCTGGCAATTGCTACTATTTTAATAGCTGGTTACGCTAGTTTTATAAGGGCTAGAGCAAAAAATAGCCGTTAAAATAGCAGTGCGTTTCGGCTTGACCGTAATCGTACCTGGCGCTTAAAATTCTGCGCACTTAATCAATTGAAGGACACCCTCATGAAACGACTTGTGCATGTATTGTTTGCCCTGCCGCTCCTGCTGCTCAGCCTGGCTGCTGACGCGGGTGAGGTGTTTACTGAAAGCTTTGCATCGCAAGCCATTGGGCGCACTTACAAGTACACGGTGTATTTGCCTGACAGCTACAAAAAAGACGATAAGCGTTACCCGGTGCTCTACCTTTTGCACGGCGCAGGGGGTGACGAGAACGAGTGGCTGTTCAAGGGTGGCCTGCGCGAGACGATGGACGCACTGATTGCGCAAAAATTAATCAAACCCATGGTGGTCGTTATGCCGGGGCACACGGCGGCTTGGTGGGTGGATGGGGCCAAAGAAAAGGGCGAGACGGCTTTGCTCAAAGAGGTACTGCCCCACGCAGAGGGCAAGTACCGCATTGACGCGGTACGTGGCAACCGCCTGATTGCAGGCCTGTCTGCCGGAGGCTACGGTTCGCTCAACGCGGTAATGAAGTACCCGCAGATGTTTGCCGCTGCGGCCATTCTCAGCCCCGCCATTTACGACCCGGTGCCCCCTAGCCACTCGTCTGGCGTGCGCCAGCCACCGTTCCAAAAAGACGGCAAGTTTGACCCTGAGCTGTGGAAGTCGCTGAACTACGTCTCGCACATCGAGGCCTACAAAAAGAGTGGCACGATTGTGCCGCTGTACATCAACTCGGGCGACCACGACACCTTTGGCATTGCGCTGCAGGCGGCCATGCTGTACGAAAAACTGCGCCTGCACCAGGGCGATGCTGTCGAGCTGCGCATCATCAACGGCGACCACGAGTGGATGCTGTGGCGCGATACCCTGGGCGATGCCTTGAAGTTTATGAGCGAGCGCATCAGCGGTGCCAAATAAGCGCACACGCCGCTAGCCTGGCGGCGCTGGTCGCGCCTGGCCCGCCACACCATTTGTCCGGCATGCAATGTTTGCCCCGGTGGCCGCCATAAAGCCCCGTAAAATCAATGGTTTACGAGAACCCAAGCCCTGCACGGGGCTGCGACCACCATGCTTTCTTTCCAGCAAATCATTCTTACCCTGCAAAACTACTGGTCTGACCAGGGCTGCGCTCTTTTGCAGCCCTATGATATGGAAGTGGGCGCGGGAACATCGCACACAGCTACGTTTTTAAGAGCGCTCGGCCCCGAGCCATGGAAGGCGGCCTATGTGCAACCCAGCCGCCGCCCAAAGGATGGCCGCTACGGCGAGAACCCCAACCGCTTGCAGCACTACTACCAGTACCAGGTGGTTTTGAAACCCGCGCCCGCCAATATTCTGGAGCTGTATCTTGGCAGTCTCGAAGCGCTGGGGTTTGACTTGAAAAAGAACGACATACGCTTTGTCGAAGACGATTGGGAAAACCCCACGCTGGGTGCCTGGGGCCTGGGCTGGGAGGTGTGGCTCAACGGCATGGAGGTGACGCAGTTCACCTATTTTCAGCAGGTCGGCGGCATCGAATGCAAACCAATCACCGGCGAGATCACCTATGGTTTGGAGCGTCTGGCGATGTATCAGCAAGGCGTGGACAACGTTTACGATTTGGTGTGGACCACGCGCCAAGAAAACGGCGTCGCGAAAACGTTGACCTACGGCGATGTTTATCACCAAAACGAAGTTGAGCAATCCAC
>JAYVJV010000035.1:0-11538 GCA_043769005.1 Polaromonas sp.
ATTAGCTACACTTTCAATAGCTGCTTGCGCTCTATCTACAAGGGCTACCGGGTGATTTAATCGTGAAAAGTGCAGCGCATGCCGCCCCAGCCCACAGGCTACGTCCAGCACCGCGCCGCCTGCGGGCACCAGGTGCGCCCAGCGGGCGACCCAAGGGGAAATGGTTTCAGATCCGTGCATCAGGCTTTAGGTTTCACATCATCTTTCAGCGCCGCCAGCGCCATCTTCTCCACCGTGCCCGGTGAGATTAGCTTGACAAAGCGCCCGACTTTGCCTTTGGCGGTCATCACCACTTCGCGCTGGCGCTGCTGCATACCGTTAATGATGAGGCGGGCGCATTCCTCCACTCTCATGGCACCGTCCTCTTTCAAACCGCTCTCGCCAGCCACCACGCCTTGCGCATTCAACCCGTGGTGGCGAATTTGGGTGAGTACTACGCCGGGGTAAGCGGTGGTTACGCTCACGCCCGCGCCTTTGAGCTCGGCCCGCAGCGCTTCAAAAAATCCCGCCATGGCAAACTTGCTGGCGCTGTAGGCCGTGCGGCCTGGCACGCCGATAATACCCGCCAACGATGAGACGGCAACGATGCTGCCCTTGGTGGCTTTCAGGTGCGCCAGCGCGGCGTGGGTGCACCACACGCTGCCCCACAGGTTCACGCGCATCATGTCTTCGTACCAGCCCAGGTGCTCATCCTTTACGTCTTCAAACAGGGCCTGGGCGGAGATGCCTGCGTTGTTGATGAGCGCGTCGATGCGGCCAAACTTTTGCATGCTTTGCGCTATCAAGTGGCGGCAGTCGGCCTGCACGCTCACGTCGGTCTTTACCACCAGAGTCTGCGCGCCCAGGCTGGCGCATTGCGCTGCCACCTGGTCGAGCAGGGCGCGATTGCGCGCCGCCAGTACCAGTGCGCATGGGCCCTCCAAGCGGCCTGCTAGCTGGCGCGCCATCTCGGCACCAATGCCGTCCGAGGCTCCGGTAATTACTATAGTTTTCATAGCTGTTTACACATTATTTTATTGGGCTGCAGGCTTTTTTGATTGATAAAACAGATCAAAAACAAGCCCACAACTGGTCGGCCAGTGTGATCAGGAAGTCCGCTCGGGTGTACAACGCAAACACACCCAGACAGGCCAGCACGGCGGCGCTGTAGGTGATGAGTTTGGCGCGCTTGCCCATGCCCAAATCCTTCAAGCGGCTTTCAAACCGCCGCGCACAATGCTGGCTTCTTTCACTGGCAAATTCACCAGCGCGGCAAACACGCCCAGTGCGATGGCGATGTACCAGACGATGTCGTAGCTGCCAGTTTTATCGTACAGGTAGCCGCCCAGCCACACGCCCATAAAGCTGCCAATCTGGTGGCTGAAAAACACAAAACCGCCCAGCATGGACAAGTGCTGAATGCCAAAGATCTGCGCCACCACCGCATTGGTGGGCGGCACGGTGGACAGCCAGAGCAGGCCCATCACGCTGGCAAAAATGTAGACGCTCAGCGGAGTGAGTGGCGCGATTAAAAACACACTAATGGCGACCGCACGCGTGAGGTAGATAAAGGACAAAATATGCTTTTTGGGCATGCGCTGGCCTAATGCGCCCGCAATGTAGGTGCCAAACACGTTAAACAGCCCAATCAGCGCCAGCGCGTAGCCAGCTACCTGGGGCGACAGGCCCTTGTCTTTGAGGTAGCTGGGCATGTGCACGCCAATAAACACCACTTGAAATCCACACACAAAATAGCCCGCCATGAGCAGCTGAAAACTGGGGTATTTGAACGCCTCGGTCAGCGCTTGCACAATAGTTTGCTCGCGTTGCATGGGCGGGCTGCCCGCCGCAAAGCCTGGCTCGCGTAAAAAGAAGGCCAGCGGCAAAATCAGGCAGACCGCGCCACTCAACACCAGCAGCGCTTCCTTCCAGCCCAGGGTGCTGATTAAAAAGCCCTCGGTAGGCACCATCAAAAATTGCCCAAACGAACCCGCCGCCGCCGCTACACCCATGGCCCACGAGCGCTTGCTGGGGTCGATGTTGCGGCCAATCACGCCGTAGATGACCGCATAGGTCGTGCCCGCCTGCGCAGCGCCAATCAGCACCCCCGCAGTGAGGGTAAACATCAGCGGGCTGGTCGACAGCGCCATGCCAGCCAGCCCGGCGGCGTACAGCAGCGCGCCGCCAATAATGACCTTGAACGCCCCAAACTTGTCGGCCACCATGCCAGCAAAAATACCAAACACGCCCCAGGAGAGGTTTTGGATAGCAATGGCCAGGGCAAAGGTCTCGCGCGACCAGTTTTGCGCCTGGGTGATGGGCTGCAGCCACAGGCCAAAACCGTGGCGAATGCCCATAGAGAGCGTCACAATCATCGCGCCGCACAGCAGCACTTGATTCATGGAGAGTTTTTCGGAGGCGTTGGGGGGCATCCCTGTATGGTAACCACTTGCTTGGGTCGTGGTCGTCGCATGGGGGATGGGTGCATACGTTGGTATGAGCATTTTGGGGACACATGGGGGACGCGCGGGGCATGTACAGGGTATGGCGAAGGGGATGCGCGAGGGATGCGCTGGGAGCCTTGCGTACGCACGACGAGGTGTTTATCATCCACCCTCATGCTGGAGTACCAGAAATCGGTCGGCTGATAAACACCTCGCCGTGCGCGATCATCGTAGTGCGCTACCGGCAGTCTCGTTCGGGTGTCTCCCGTCACTACGGGTAGCGCACTACCATGTGTGCCGGAGGGCAAGCGGATGTAAATTGACCGATTTCTGGTACCCCAGTATGAGGGCGATTTACATCCGCTTGCCCTCCGGGAGAGCCAAGAAGCACGGCGGCTCCCACGTATCCGCAATTGCAAGAAAAAACATCGCTCCCCAAGATTTCCAGACCTACGCCCTCAAAATGCGACAATACGGGGACATGAGCGATCAATTTTCTTCCCTGGGTCTGGCCGAGCCGATCCTACGCGCCGTAGCTGAAAAAGGCTACACCACCATGAGCCCCATCCAAGCCCAGGCCATCCCTGTGGTGCTGGCCGGGCGTGACGTGATGGGCGCGGCCCAAACTGGCACCGGTAAAACGGCCGCCTTTATTCTGCCCCTGCTGCAACGCATGTTGAAGCACGAGAGCGCGTCTACCTCCCCCGCCCGCCACCCCGTGCGAGCCTTGGTCATCTTGCCCACCCGCGAGCTGGCCGACCAGGTGGCCGAGCAGTCCAAGCTGTATGGCAAATACACCCAGCTGCGCACCACCGTGGTGTTTGGCGGCATGGACATGAAGCCGCAGACGCTGGAGCTGAAAAAGGGTGTCGAAATTCTGGTAGCCACCCCCGGCCGCCTGCTCGACCACATCGAAGCCAAAAACGTCGCCCTCAACCAGGTGGAATACGTGGTGCTGGACGAAGCCGACCGCATGCTGGACATCGGCTTTTTGCCTGACTTGCAACGCATCTTGAGCTTTTTGCCCAAGGCGCGTACCACGCTGCTGTTCAGCGCCACCTTCAGCCCCGAAATCAAGCGCCTGGCCGAGAGCTATTTGGTCAACCCGATATTGATCGAGACCGCCCGGCCTAACGAAACCGCCTCTACCGTCGAGCAGCATTTTTATAACGTAGCGACCGACGACAAGCGCCGCGCGTTAACGCAAATCGTCAAGTCGCGTGGGATCACGCAGGCCTTTGTGTTTGTCAACAGCAAACTCGGCTGCGCCCGACTGGCGCGCAGCCTGGAGCGCGAGGGCTTGCGCACCAACGCACTGCACGGCGACAAGAGCCAGGACGAGCGTCTCAAAGCCCTGGAGGCCTTCAAAAGTGGCCAGGTTGACTTGCTGGTGTGCACGGATGTGGCCGCGCGCGGGTTGGACATCAAAGACGTGCCAGCGGTGTTCAACTTTGACATTCCCTTTGGTGCAGAAGACTATGTGCACCGCATTGGCCGTACCGGGCGCGCAGGGGCTTCAGGCTTGGCGGTGAGCTTTGTCTCGCCGTCGGATGGCCGCTTGATGGGTGACCTGGAAAAGCTGCTGAAGAAAAAGATCGAAGTCGAAGGCTTTGAGTTTGACGACGAGCGCCCGCAAGGCCGCATCAACACCGGCCGCCGCGCCTGGGGCGAAGACGAAAACGCCCAGGGCGTGCCCGAAGAAGCCGTGCGCGAAAACCTTCGCGAATACGCCCGTGACCGGGGTGAGCGCGGCATGCGCGACGGCGCGGGTCGCAGCGAGCGAGCCCGCTACGCCCCCCGACCCGAGCGCGTTTCACGCGACCCGTTTTTTGACAAACCCTACGAAGTTTCGGAGCCAAGCGTTGCAGTAACCGCGCCTGCCTGGGAGGCCCAGGCCAAAACGGCATCGCGGGTGTCGCCTAATATCAAAACCAGAAAAAAAGTAGCTGCCCTCTTTAAACAGGGTGAAGTTTTACAGCCAAATTAGGCTGTAGCCCAATAAAATACAGCGTAGAAAGCTATTAAATATATAGCATAAGTAGGTGCTTATTTGCCTGGCTGCGCACTCTGAGCGCAGGCTACCTGCAGCACCTCGCGCCGCCCGCCGTCAAAACGCAAGGCACTCAGGCAGCCACCCCACACGCAGCCGGTATCCAGCGCGATCAGGTGAGGGCGGTTGATCAGTCCCAGTGTGCTCCAGTGGCCAAATGCCACCGTCACATCGGCGGTTTTGCGCCCCGGCACCTCAAACCAGGGCATCACCCCCGCAGGGGCTGCGCCTGCGCCCTCCTTGGTGGCAAACTCCATTGCGCCGTCTGCGCTGCAAAAGCGGATACGGGTGAGGGCGTTAACGATGATGCGCAGGCGATCCATGCCTTGCAGACCGTCATGCCATTGCGCAGGCTGGTTGCCATACATTTGTAGCAGGAAATTTTTATAATCATTTTGCTGTAATTCCTTCGTTATCAGAGCGCAAGCAGCTATGGTTTGTGTAGCGTCCCATTGCGGTAATACCCCAGCATGCACCATCAAGATGCCGTGTGCCTGCAGCCCCAGCGGGCGATGGCGCAGCCAGTCCAGCAGGGGCGCGGCATCGGGCGCGGCCAGCAGCGGGCCCAGCGTGTCGCCGCGCCCCGCCGGGCGTGCGCCGCAAGCCACGGCCAGGGCGTGCAGGTCGTGGTTGCCCAAAATGCACTGCGCCGCATCGCCCAGCGCCTGCATGCGCCGCAGCACCGCCAGCGATGCAGGGCCCCGGTTGACCAGGTCGCCCAGCAGGTACAGGGTGTCGCGGCTGGGCGAGAAATTTATCTCATTGAAAAGCTGGCCCAAAGCGCTGTCGCAGCCCTGCACGTCGCCAATCAGATACAGTCCCATGGTGTACTTTCATTTTTTCCTGGTATGGACTTTATCCTGATTGCGTTGCTGACCCTGATAAACGGGGTCTTTGCCATGAGCGAGCTGGCCCTGACCGCCAGCCGTAAAGCCCGCTTGATGGCCATGGCCGAGGCGGGTGATGTGGGGGCCAAAGCGGCATTGCGGCTGAATGAAAACCCCACGCAAATGCTCTCTACGGTGCAGGTGGGCATTACCAGCATTGGCATGCTCAATGGCATTGTGGGCGAGGCGGCTTTTTCCGAAGGTGTGGGGCATTTTTTGCAAAATATGGGGATGGCGGCTAAATTCGCAGCACCTACGGCCACGACCTTTGTGGTGGTGGTCATCACGTTTATCACCTTGATTTTTGGCGAGCTGGTGCCCAAACGCATTGGCCTGCTGTATCCCGAGGCCGTGGCGCGGTTAGTGGCGCGGCCCATGGCCTGGCTGGCCAAGGCGGCCAACCCTTTCGTCAGGCTGCTCACCCTGTGCACCCAGGGCGTGCTCAACCTCATGCGCATTGACACCAACCACGCCCGCGCGGTGACAGAAGAAGAAATTTCGGCCAGCCTGGACGAGGGCCTGGATGCCGGGGTGATTGAGGCGCACGAGCGCCAGATGGTGCAAAACCTGTTTCATCTGGATGACCGACCCCTCACCTCCATCATGGTGCCGCGCAGCGATATTGTCTGGCTGGATGCTCAGCTTTCAGTAGCGCAAGCGCTAGAAAAAGCAGGTGGTACCCAGGATGCAAGTGTTAAAACCTCGCACAGCTGGTTTCCGGTGTGCCGCCGGGGGCTGGACGATGTGATGGGCCTGGTCAGCGTGGCGCGCCTGCTGCGCTCGGACAAGGCGGCCACGCTGGAGTCGCTGGCCAGTCCGGCCATTTTTATCCCCGAAACCCTAAGCGGCATGGAACTGCTGGAGCAGTTTCGCAAGCAGTCGGCGCGCATGGTGTTTGTGGTGGACGAGTACGGTGTGGTGCAAGGCCTGCTGACCCCGCGTGATTTGCTCGAGGCCATCACGGGTGAGCTCAAACCCCAGGTCTCGGGCGATGCCTGGGCCACCCATCTGCCCGATGGTGCCTGGGTGCTGGACGGTATGATGCCGATCGCCGAGCTGAAAAGCCGCCTGCATATTGAAGATGACTTGCCCGATGACGACAAGGGCCGCTACAACACCCTGGCGGGCCTGCTGATGGCTGTGCAGGGCGGGTTACCGCAAAAGGGTGACAAGATCGACTGCACTGGTTGGCGCTTTGAGGTTCTGGGGCTGGAGGGGCGTCGCTTAGATCGAATTCGGGCTGAAAAACAGGTTTCTTGAGAAGTTTTTGGCATAAGCGATGGCAAAGATGGTGACTGCGCAACCTGTGGGCCTGTGTAAAGCCATCTTTACACGCCTGGAGCGAACGCCAGGGGGTACTGTCGGTCTACCATTGAGCCACTTGAAGCGTTAATGTACATAAGCCCGGCTCCATACTGGGTGTGTTTTGATTCACCATATTTGGATAGGTGTTGATATGAGCTACACAGTTTTGAAGTCTATGTTGACCCTGAGCGCAGTATCTGCCCTGGGTTTGGCCGTGCACACCAGTGCCGGTGCACAAGAGGTGGGCCGCGTCCTGTCTAGCACCGCCATCATCAGCCAAGTCAATGTACCGCGCCAAGTCTGCGCGCAAGAAGTTGTGCAAGTGCCTGGCCGCACGGGTGGTGGTTCGGGTGCGGGTGCCGTGATGGGCGGTATTGCCGGTGGTGCCATGGGCAATGCCGTAGGCCAGGGCTCAGGCCGTGCCGCTGCTACCGTGATCGGTGTGTTCGGCGGTGCCATCCTGGGCGACATCATAGAAGGCGGTGGCCAGCAGGCGGCTACCACGCAAACCGTCAACCGCTGTACTACCCAAAACGTGTTGGAAAACCGCACCAGCGGCTATCAGGTCGTCTATGAGTACGCTGGCAAACAGTACAGTGTGCTGATGCCCAATGACCCCGGCCCCACGATTGCGCTGCAAGTTGCCCCCGTGGGTGCCGTGCAGCAAGCTGCGCCTCCCGTGGCACAACAAGCCCCGGCACCGATAGCCGGTTCGGGCGTGGTGGTGCAGTCTGCCCCCAGCGTGGTCTACACCCAGCAGCCCACCGTGGTGTACGCACCCCCGGTGGTCGTAACAGCACCCTACTATTACCCTAACCCGGTGTTTGGTGCTTCGTTCATCTTTCGCGGCGGCAATGCACATGGGCATGGGCATGCACACGGTCATCGCGGACACCACCTACAGCAGCGTCCCTATCGTTATTACTAACTTTGCGCTGCCAGCGTTTATGCTGTGGCTCTTGTGATGTTCTAAAGAGTACCCAGCATGCCCTCCATTTGGCGCGTCTTGATCGTAGAAGACGATCCTACTACCCGTGAATTTTTTGCCCAGTCGGTGCGTAGCTGCGCGCAGTTGCTGCTAGTGGGCCAGACCGCCAGCGTGGCCGAAGCCATTGCCTGGTTAGACGACCCGCAGCATACTCCCGATGTGCTGCTGACTGATTTGGGCCTGCCCGACGGCAGCGGCTTGCAAGTCATGCGCCATGCGCTACAGCGCCACCCCGCGTGTGAGGCCCTGGTGATCTCGATGTTTGGTGACGAAGACAATGTGCTCTCCAGTATCGAGGCCGGTGCGGGCGGCTATATCCACAAAGACAGCGCCCCTGACGACATCGCCCAGTCCATCCTGCAACTCAAAGCCGGTGCCTCGCCGATTTCGCCCATGATCGCCCGGCGCGTGCTGGCCAAATACCGCAGCATGGCTACTGATTTAGAGAAAAAAGAGGCTTTAGACCAGATAGAACGAGCGCAAGCAGCTACTAAAAAAATAGCAAATGAGAGGGCACTGGCAGACGACCCCGACCGCCCCGTGCTCTCCGGCCGCGAGCAGGAGGTGCTGGAATTGATCGCCCGGGGCTTCTCGTACGCAGAGATCGCGCGTCTGGGTCATGTGACCGTGCACACCATCCAAACCCATATCAAAAATCTCTACGCCAAGCTGGCCGTACACAGCAAATCCGAAGCTGTGTACGAGGCCACCCGCATGGGGCTGCTGCGCCCTTGATTTGCGTGATGGTGATCCCGCAGCCTGGGCTGTGAGGCCATGGTTAGAATTCAGATAAAGCCGTTTGTGCCGCACCTGCGGTACGAGACCCATCATCTCCCCAGGAAAAAACTCCATGTCGTCCACGCCGTTTTATGCCAAACCCGTGCTGCTTAACCGGGAATTGCATAAAACCCAAAAAATAGCTCCGAGCAGCAACTTTGCCTTTGCCAAACAGGCCAACTCCCTGTTTCTGGCTGGGGTGGAATTTAACGAGGCTTGTAAAGAGTACCCCATCGTTTTCACCCAGGTCAGTGCCAGCAAAATTGTGCCTGTGGCCCTACTGGGCTTGCGCGAGGGAGAAAACCTGTTTGTCAATGCCCAGGACCTGTGGGATGCAAACTATGTCCCCGCTTTTGTACGCCGTTATCCCTTTGTTCTGGCCGAGCTGCAAGGTGCCAATATGGGGGTGTGTATCGACGAGGCCTACCCTGGTCTGGGCGAGCAGCAGGGGGAGGCACTGTTTGACAGCAAGGGTAACAACACTGCGTTTTTGCAAAACGCACTGGATTTTTTAAACCGCTACCAGGTGGAATACCTGCGCACTGAGCGCTTTTGCCAACGCCTGCAAGAATGGGGTCTGTTAACGACCATGAACGCCAAAGCCGAGCTGTTTGACGGCACGCATTTGATGGTGGACGGTCTGATGGTGGTCGATGAACGCAAGCTGCAACAACTGGACGATGTGCAGGCGCTGGAGCTGCTGCGTGCTGGCCATTTGAGCTGGGTCTATACCCACATGGTGTCGCTGTCAAACCTGAACCGCCTGGTGGATCGACTGGCACAGAACAAACGCACAGCAGCGCTGGCTGCATAATTTTTTAAAAAAACATCACCCATGACATCGCCCATCGAAGTTGCTCTGGCACCAGCGCCTGGCCAAGCCAAACCGTATTCTTATGATCTGGTGCCCTACGACTCCCAGCCCTTTGCGCAAAGCCAACCCGACCAGGTGGCCGCCATGGCGCGTTTGTTTGGCCTGAGCCCGGTGCCACCCGAGAACGCCCGTGTACTCGAACTGGGTTGCGCGTCCGGGGGCAACATCATCGCCTTGGCGGCGCGCTACCCCGGCATGCACATTGTGGGGGTGGAGCTGTCCAAAGTGGAGGCCGAGCAGGGTCAGGCCACCATCGCTGCGCTGGCCTTGACCAATATCCAGATTCGCCATGCTGATATTGTGGATGTCAGCAAGGAGACGGCGCAGTACGACTACATCATCGCCCACGGGGTATTTAGCTGGGTACCCGAGGCAGTGCAGGATGCCCTGCTCAGTCTGTGCGGCAAACAGCTCAGCGATGACGGTGTGGCCTATATCAGCTACAACGTCTATCCCGGCTGGAAGATGCGCGAAGTGATCCGCGAGATGATGCTGTTCCATGCCGGTGGCCTGTCTGACCCGCAGACCAAGCTACAGCAGGGCCGCGCCATTTTGGACTACGCGCGCAAGATCAACAGCAACGACTCGGCCTTTGGCAAGCTGTTGGCCCAGGAGGCTGAACTGGCCATGAAAGCCAACGACTACTACCTGTTCCATGACCACCTGGAAGAAAACAACCACCCCTGCTACTTTAAAGATTTTGTTGCACGCGCAGACCAACATGGCGTGGCCTATCTGGGTGAGGCCAGCCTGGTTGACATGGCACCCCAGCGCTTTGGTGGCGATATTGCGCAAACCCTGGCCATGCTGTCTAAAGGCAACATCATCGCGACCGAGCAGTACATGGATTTTTTTACCAACCGCATGTTTCGCCAAACCCTGCTGGTCAAACAGTCGCAGGTGGGCAAAATCACCCGCAACCTCTCACCTGGCAGTGTGCGCGCGCTGCACTTTAGCAGCGCCATGGCGCGCGAAGCCTCTGCAGACGGAGCCGCCGTATACAAAGACGCGCAAGGCCGCATGCTCACAGTGCGCGACCCGGTCATGGCCGCCGTGGCCGACACCCTGGTGCTAGCCCAGCCCATGAGTGCCAGTATTGACAACATGGTTGCCACGCTGCGCAGCCGCAACCTGGGCGCAGGCCAGGCAGATGCCGTACTGCAAGAGGCTGTAGGCACGCAAATGCTGACTCTGATGCTGCAAGGCATGGTGCGTAGCTACTACAGCCCCCTGCGGCCTGCCACGATAGCCGCGCAGCCCATTGCCTTTGGCCCCGCACGCGCCGCCGCGCAGCTGCCTTGCAAACCAGGTGCCGTGCGCATAGTGCCCAACACTTTTCACCAAAACAGTGGCCTCAACGAAGTGCAAGCCGCCTTGCTCTGTAGCCTGGACGGCAGCCGCAGCATGGCGCAGATCGAGGCGTTGTTGCTTGAAAAATTTGTGGCAGGTGCCTTTACTGCCAGTCAAGACGGCAAAGCGATCACGGATCCTGAAATACTCAAGGGCATCATGTCCAACTTTTGCGCCAATGCACTGGCTGACTTTGCGCGTCTTGGCCTGATGCAGCCGTAGCGGAAAAGCCGTCCAGTTAAAACTTGTAAAGCTGCGCGGGATTACTCACCAAAACTTTTTCGCGCAGCGATGCATCTTGCACCCAGTCGCCCAACAGGTCGCACAGGTCGGCATCGTTGGGCATGGAGCCTTTCACCATCACATGCGGCCAGTCACTGCCCCAGAGCAGGCGGGCGGGGTTGGCGCGCAGCAGAGCATCGGCGAAGGGCTGAACGTCGGCGTAGGGTGGGCTGCTGTGCTGAGATATGCGGTAGGGGCCGGTGAGCTTGGCCCAGGCTTTGCCTTCGCGCATGAGCGATAGCAGATTTTGAAAACCGGTATCTTGGATCGTGTGGCGGGTAGGCACATAGCCCAGGTGGCCAAAGACCAGATCGACGGGGAGCTTGCCTAACTTGCTGGCGAGGTGGGGGAATTCGTTGACGTGCATCAGCAGTTCAAGATGCCACTTTAGTGGGGCGATGCGCTGTGCGAGCTGGCGCAGTGCATCAATGGGCAATTCGCCTTTGGCAGAGGCCAAGTCCACAATATTGCAGCGTAAGCCGCGCACGCCTGCGATGTGCAGAGCCTCTAGGAGTCTGGGCGGCAGAAACTAATGCAACCTAGTCCACGGAGGGAGTTTGTCAAGCGTTATAGGTTGATGACAGCAAGCTACATCGCCTACC
>JAYVJV010000036.1:0-22393 GCA_043769005.1 Polaromonas sp.
GCATTGGCAAACGTGCCGTGAGCGGCCGCGTGGCCGTGGGCAAGCTGGGCCTGGCGGGCGACGAGCAAGTAGAGCAAAGCATCCATGGCGGGCTGGACAGGGCGGTGTATGCCTACCCGGCCGCGCCCTATGCCTGCTGGCAGGCACAGCGGCGGGAGCACGGGGTAAGCCTGTTTATGTCTAATGTACCTAAGCCCAAACTCTACAACCCGCGCCACCCCGAGCGCACGCTGCTGTACCAAACGGTAGCCGAGCACTACGAGACCTGGCTTGCGCTGGCCAGTGCAGGCCAGTTCGATGGGCAGGACGCCTTGCGCACCCCCAAGCCCTATGTGCGCCAGGCGTTTGGCAAATATCTCGAATGCGGCATCTTTGCCCACGGTTTTGGCACAGCGAGCCGGGTGGTGATCGGCGCGCTGACCAACGTGGAGTCAATAACCGAGGAGTCAGGGCAGACGAGATCACCCTTACGCCACTGGAGCTGATCAACCGCATTGCCGCCCTGGTACCACCGCCGCGCACGCACCGCCATCGCTACTACGGCGCGCTGGCACCGAACTCGCCGCTCAGGGCGGCGGTAACAGCACTGGCGCAGGCAGCACCTTCGCAACCGGTCAAGGTGCCAGTCGAGCCAGCCACTGCGAGCTATGGCGTGCCAACCCCACCCGAACCTGCGCCGCCCAAGCGCTCACCAGCCCACTACCTGTGGGCAGTGCTGATCGCCCGTATCTACGAGGTGTTCCCGCTGCTATGCCCGCTGTGCGGCGGCCAGATGCGCGGACAGGACAGCACCACAATCGCTACGGTAAGCGTAGCTGCTCGTGCAATTGATACATAGCAAAAAGATGTTTTTTGCGTTTTAAAAATTGGCATACTGAACCTCGGCATCCAAATTAATGACTGACCGGTTAGTAATCTAATGCGAGCACGAAAATTTGTAAATAAAGACCCCCGAGTCGAACAAGGTAACAAAGGAAGTTTTTACTTCCTTTGTAATTTTTCGTAACTGCTGGGTCTAAGCAATTTGCCAGATACGTACGTTTCTCCGCTCTTAAAGTGATGGGGAATCCTGCCAACATATAAAAACATCTATTCACACTTTGGTAATTAATTACCAGAATATGCATCGTTGTGGCTCGTTCTGCTGATTGATTCATAGAAAGAAAGCTACCAAATTTTGGTACTTGTGCCGAAGCTGAAGTCACATCCAACAAGCAACTTAGTGCCTTGTGTTACCAACAGGAGAGGTGAAAATGTTGAACGATGTACGCGCTGTGAGCGCTTGGGGTGTCTACCTTCAACGCATTACGTTTTTCAAATGGATAGGCATTGGCGCAACATTGCTGGTGCTCGGATGCGGCTCGTTGCCATCGGCCACGGGCAGCGCCAAGCTTGCGTATTGCAACGCAGACAACACCGTAAACGCCGAAGTGGTGGCCTTGGAACAAGCCTATGTGCTCAACCGCTTTGGTGCCTATGTGCCCGCCGGCATGCTGTACGCGCTCAAGCGCGATGTTGTGGCCGCAGAATCGGGTCGCCCCGCAGGCCCAGGCAACGCCAAGCTGCGCAGCGACAAGCGGCCACGCCCTTTGGTGCTGCGCGCCCATGAAGGGGGTTGCCTACAGGTCACTCTGCACAACTGGCTATCACCCACTTGGGAGGAAGAAGGCGGCCAGCCGCACTACCCCACCATGCTCGTGGACGGCAAACATGTGCCCGCCGCGCCTGCCCACATGAGCGACGCAGACGGCGCGCCCACCTCACGCAAGCTGCTGCCCTTGTCCAACTATGACAAGGAAGCCCCGCGTACCCGCAGCGCGAGCCTGCATGTGACCGGGCTCGAGTCCGACCCGATCAGCAAACAAGAGTGCCCAGCCAATGCGGTGTGCGGCGGCGATGGCTCCTACGTTGGCTTACCTCGGCAGCAAGGCATTGTGAGTAAACAGGAGGCGCGCTACCAAACCGGCTCGCTCATACCGCCAGGCGGCATATCGGTGATTCGCTGGATTGCGCGCAAAGAGGGTACATTTTTTGCCCACTCCCTGGGCGCACCTGTGGGAGGTGAAGGCGACGGAGGGCAAATTGGCCTGGGCCTGTTTGCCGCAGTCAATGTCGAGCCACCTGCATCAAAGTGGTACCGCTCGCAATTGACGCATGAGGAAATGCAAAGCGCTACAGCCGCCAGCGATGGCGTTGAGCACCCCTATGCCACAGTGAACTACGAGGCTCGAAAAAATGGCGCGCCCCTCATGGCCATTCTGGAGGGCAAGGAGATTGTCCACAGCGATTTGAACGCTGTGATAGTGCGCGACCAAGATCAGCACGCCTTGTGTAACAAACGACTCAAAGACTACATGGCCGATGGCCAGCGCTGCGAGCCAGCGTTCCGTCAGTTCACTGTGATCCTGCACGACGAGGTGCATGCCCGGCAAGCCTTCCGAGAGCTGGAAGATGAAAACAACCCACTGCATTATCTGAAAGACGGCATGGGTATCAACTACGGTGTGGCGAGCATGGGCTCATTGCTACTGGCCGCCGGGCCGCAACGTAGCGTGGGCCCCGCTGCCAAATGCCCTGAGTGCCGGGCCGAGGAATTTTTCTTAAGCTCCTGGGCCAATGGTGACCCTGCACTGGTGCTGCAATGGGATGAAAAAGGCGACAAGCCCATTGGAGCCCGCTATCCCGACGACCCGTCCAATGTGCACCACAGCTACCTGGGCGACCCGGTGGTGTTTCGCAATCTGCATGCAGGCCCCAAAGAAACGCATGTGTTCCACCTGCACGCCCACCAGTGGGTACTGGATTCCAGCGACCCCAACTCCACCTACCTGGATTCACAAACAATATCGCCAGGTGCTACATTCAGCTACGGCATTGAGTTTGGCGGCTCAGGCAACAGGAACTTTACGGCAGGCGACTCGATTTTTCACTGCCATCTGTACCCGCACTTTGCGCAGGGCATGTGGGAGCTGTGGCGAGTGCATGATGTATTTGAAAACGGCTTGCACTTGGGCCAATGGGCTACCACTACGACAGCTGGCTTCACCACCAATCCGCAAAGTCGATCGTTGCCCGATGCTGAAGTGCAAGGTGGCATCGCCAGCCCGGCCATCGTGCCCTTGCCCGGCATTGCCTTGGCACCCATGCCCAGCGCCGAGTTCCGTGGCTACCCCTTCTACATTCCTGGTGAGCCAGGCCATCGCCCGCCGCAGCCAGTGCTGGACATGGACGTAGTGGCGACAGGTTACAGCGATGCAGCAGCCTATGCCGCAGAACCTGCCGCAGCGGACATAGTCAACGGCGGCCTGCCACGCCACGTCATCAAAGACGGCACGCTTAAATCGCTGAACAAACTGAAAACCAACAGTCCCGACTATAAAGAAGTGCTGGAAACGGCCATCACCAAGGGCGGCCTGGCAGCGCAGGTTTTGGCGCAAAAAGTGTACAGCGATTTTCCGTTGACTTTTCAGGCACTGGCTGCCGACTGGGAATCCATTGTGATCAAGCCACTCCTGCACAGCGGTGAGCCAGAAGAGAAAAAAGCCATGGAGTTTCACGAAGGCAAGCTCAAGCTGCTTGACCGCACGCTGGCTCAAGGCAAACTGGAACCCATAGCCATCGACAGGCAACCCAACCCCGATTGGTGGACTCACAGCAGTGGCTACCGCACCTCATTTGCTCCCCGCGTGGACGGCATGGCAAGTTTGGCACCCACCGAGGCGGCGGTGTTTCGCGTCAATGGCCGAGGCAGAGCGCCCGGTGCGCCTTATGCCAACCCCTGCCCCAAAGATGCGCCCACCCGCAACTACAAGTCCGCTTTCATTCAAACCGAAATCACCGGCAATAAACATGGCTGGTTCGATCCGCAGGGCCGCATGATGGTGCTGGAAGATGACATCAAGGACGTGATCGATGCCAACACCCGTACCAAGATGCCCGAGCCGCTTTTCTTCAGGGCCAACTCAGGTGACTGCATCGATTTCAAGTCGTCCAACTTGATGCCCAGCGCACTGAACGGAGACGATTTCCAGATATACACACCGACCGACTCCATCGGGCAGCATATCCACTTGGTGAAGTTTGATGTCACCTCCAGCGACGGCTCAGCCAACGGCTGGAACTACGAAGACGCCACCTTCTCGCCCGACGAGGTGCGTGAGCGCATTGTGGTGCACAACCGAACCTTGAAAGATGCACCCGCTAAAACGATTCTTAAAACCACGCTCAAAGCCAAACAGCACCCTCTTTTTATGCCCAGAGGCAACATCTACGAGGCTCGGTCCAACCCACTTTTCGAAACGCTGTCCAACAAAGGACTGTGCCCTGAACAAGGCAACATGAGCGACCACGACTATTTGAAAATGATGGCTAAAGAACGCCCCTATTGCGGCGCTCAGCGAACCACACAGCGCTGGTGGGCCGATCCTATTTTGGTACGCAGCAGCTCCAGGCAAACCGCCAAAGACAACACCTTGCGCACCGTTTTCACACACGACCACCTCGGCCCCAGCTCACACCAGCAACACGGCTTGTACGCAGCCTTGGTCATCGAACCCGCCAACTCGATTTGGCAAGCCAACCCCTTCGATGTCGACGGCAACACCGGCGCGCTTGCTGCCAAGTGCACTACGCGTGACTTGCGTACCCGCGCAAAGACAGCGGGTTTGGTGCTGACAGATCAAAACGCGTCTGGCACCGATGTCGAGGATGCGGTGCATGTAGCATTCAAAATTCGCGCCTCCGCATCCATGGCTGCGCAGCTTAAAGAGGACGCTGAAGCTTGTCTCAAAGTAGCACTGTTGGGTGGCTCTGATTTGTCCAAACGGCCGGTCGTCTTAATAGCTGAGGGCGGTAGAGAGCTCGAACCCATTAGCCCTCGGCCCGTTCTGCAACTTCGCAGCGACGGTGGCCCCACCAGCGCCCGCGCCACCATCATCTCGCCCACTTGCGTGGGAGAGCCTGATTCTTCGCCCGCATCGATCGGCTCCGTCAAGTCATGCCCGCCCGGCCAGCAAGCCAACCAAACACGGCGCGAGTTTGGGCTGGCTTTTGCAGACTTTGCCGGTGTCTACAACGTAGCGCTGGAGCCCATCAACCCCGAAACCCCGCGTGACGTGTCCATGCGCCGTTTTGGCGAACGCCAGGTTGCCACGCGTGCCTCACGCCCTATCGCCATATCGTCGGAAGACCCCGGCACACAGCTGATCAACTACCGCCATGAGCCGCTTGCACTGCGGATTGCGGATGTGAAATGGAATGAAACGCTGGGCGGGTTTGATTACAGCCAGACCAAAAACCGGGTGCGTGATGGCAAGTGTGAGCCCGGTGACCTGGATTGCCTGGGCGATATGGCCAATGCATTCAGCACCTTGGTGCACGCAAAACGAGACCGCGAACTGGCCACGCAACCCTACTGGCGCTGGGTAGCGGCGCAGTCTGGCGAAAACAAGCCGGGCAGTGAACTAGACTTTTCCTCGCCCCGCCTACGTCAGCTAAAACCGCTCATGGAGCGCGCAACATGGAATGCAAACCTTGCCACTACTTTAAAGAATGTAGAGAACTGGCGTCGTGACTTGAACTGCGCCTTGTACAGCCCCGAAGAATGGCTGCACAAACCCACCTTGGGACAAGCAACCGTATCGGAAGCGGATATCACTGGGCTACGTCGATCAGACGATGAGACGTTCCGAACACGTTGTGCACCGGTCAATGGCACGCGCAACATTAAACGCACCGAACCCTGGCGCTTTTTTGGTGACCCAGCCACCCCAATTTTGGCCGCTGAGGAGGGCGATCCTGTCCAGGTTCGGCTGATACAAGGAGCGCAAGAGGCGCAGCACATCTTCGCCATGAATGGTGTCAAGTGGCATCGTCTGCCTGATTCGCCTAACTCTGGATTTGTCAATGCGCAACCGATTGGTATCTCGGAGCATTTTGAATTCGATATTCGGGTACCGAACTTTAAGCTGCCATTTGCCGATTATTTGTATTACGGCTCATCGGTTGATCAGCTTTGGGATGGCATGTGGGGCGTGATGCGGGCATTCAATCGCAAAGACAGAACCCAAGCTAGTGCGTCGCAAACTGCGCCGGGTGATGCAATGCCTCTCGCAACCTGGGGCGCTGGACAATTGGTGGCAAGCCGATCTCAAGATTGGCTTGCCCGTGTACCTATGTCAAGCGCTGACACGCTAGCAGCAGAGGATTGGCCAGGGGCCGGCACGATGGGAGTCTGCACCGCTTATCGCAAAGACGCGTCGGCGCTGAATACAAATCAAATAGAAGTGCGCAGCTTCGATGTGAGCGCTGTCCGAGCCTGCGATTTGACAGGTGACTGCACTAAAAGGCCACTGACTTACAGCCAACGCTTTGGCATTACAGACCCTCTTGCTGTGGTCTATGTGCTAAACCGTGAGCTCACTTGCACACGCGGTAAAGGCATACCTGGTTTGACCAACGATAGCTGCTTCGATGTCGATATTCATAATCAAGCCAACGTCACAGATGCCAAGATGCTGGAACAACTGAAGGCTACCTACAGCGCAGGCCGCAACATTGAGCCGCTTGTACTGCGAGCTGCGGCGGGCCAATGCATCACGGTGAAGCTGCGCAACCATTTGCCTGTCGAATCTTTGGTATTGGTATCCAACCTGGACGCTGGGAATAATGATAAGGCTGTGCGGGAAGCATCGGCCTACTACAACTTCCTGCCTATGATTACTGACGGGTTTAACCTTAACCAGTTCAAGATGTCCAATATGGTGGGCATATCTGCGCCGCGTTTGCTGCAAAACCCGGTCAATGCAGATGGCTCCAACATAGGCATTAACGGTGCTGCATTGCTGGCCGGAGAGAACCAACCTGATTTCTCGCCAGGCTCGTTGCAACCACCTTGCAAAAGTGGTACCGCGTGCAGCCGAAACTACGTATGGGCTGCACGCGACTTGTCCCGCGACCCGATCACCAACCACATCACAAGCGTGCCAGTTGAGCTGGGTGCATTGCCGCTTAGCAGCTTTGGCGACCCGATCAAGCAACCCATGCACGGCCTCGTCGGCGCACTGGTGATCGGCCCTGAAGGCTCCAAAGTGTGCGGTGGTGTGGGAACTGGCTCAGGCGGCGTGTCACGCACCATTTGCACTGCCGATGGCAAAAGCTACGGCGACCATGTGCTAGTGATGCAGGATGCTGTGAGCGCCATTCAATACGGCTTTCCGGTGCCGGATTTGAAAGGGGCTGAAGAGCCTGACGACTACGGCGTGAAAGCCATCAACTACAAAACCGAACCGCTTTGGGCGCGGCGCGGCGGCAGTCCGAGTATTGAATTTGGCGACCGCAATGCGAACTTTGACTACACCACTGTTTTCAGTTCCAGGTTCGAGAAAGGCGTGTGCGAGTCGGGCGTTACGCCCATCGGCAACGAAGACACTGCCTGTGATCCTGAAACACGAGTGATCAAAGCCAAGCCAGGAGAGGTGCTGCGCATCCACTTTGTGCACCTAGGCGGCCACACGCGCCAGCAGGGGCTTACGCTGGCTGGTCATGGATTCAACCCCTACCCATGGGGCGATGGCTCCCATGTTTTTGCACCCGAGCGGTGTGAGGTGGCGCATAACCAAGCAATACC
Source organism: Polaromonas sp. (assembly GCA_043769005.1). GTDB lineage: Bacteria > Pseudomonadota > Gammaproteobacteria > Burkholderiales > Burkholderiaceae_C > JAAFIP01. Next base: position 7,628 of record JAYVJV010000036.1, read on the forward strand.
CTCCGGTTGCTTAACGTGGCAAGGGGTGTACAACGGTTACGGCCCCATGATGGCCATTACTCTGGGCTTCAAAGCTGGCGGCACCTCACAACTTGCCAAAGACTATTTGCTGCGCAGCCAGTCGAGTTTTCTGCTTGATGGCGGGCTCTGGGGCATCTTGCGCGTGCACAAGTAATTAATCAAAGGGAAGACACCATGTCAGTTTCAGCTCGACCTGAACAGCACTTTATTGCAGCGCACACCATGGATTGGAATTCCGGGCTCGTGGGTGGCCTACCGCGTATGGCATCATTGCTACCGGGCACGTACGCTCATCCCGGATCTGACATGGCTGCCACTGTAATCCAGGCAGATCCCCTTCAAAATGTCCAGGAAAACCGATGCCATCGAACTGCCTTCTCATGCAATGTCGTAAGAGGTATGGTGCTTTTGCTGGCAGACAACGGACCCTGGGCACCCATTCACATCGAATTCACAGCTAACGGCGTCTCCAGCATTGGCAGCTATGCCGTAGCCCGTTGGGATCCAAATGCCTCCCCAGTGGGCTACACCGCAAGTTTGTATGTGCGGCTACTGGGGTCTGGCCCCAACGACTGGACACCAGCATGCGCCGAGCAGGGTTTTACCGGTGATGTTTGGTCACCTGCTAATCCCAGTTTTGCGCCGTTTGTGGGCTGCGAGGCTGGCGGTGGCGATCGAATCATTGCGGCCAGATTTGACGTGGGCCATGCGCAAGACAGCAGCTTTAGCCCCGTAGGTATCACCAAACTTTACTTCTACGTATAGCCATGCTGTCCTTACCACCTGTCTTGCGTACCTCGTGGATGTCACTGGCGGGTGTGGCATTCGCCTGGGCGCTCAGCAGCCTTACCGCATGGGCGCAGACAGCAGGCACACCAGGCAATGAGGTCACCGCCCGATACGACTACCAACCCCACCCCAGCCAGCAAGGTGTTGGCAACCTAACCTTGGAGTTGCGTGACGCGGTGACACAGCAGCCTTTGGACTACACCGGTAAGCGCCTGGCCGCTTGGCTGCAAAAGAGCCCCAAAACGCTGCCTGATTCTGAGGTGGGGTGCAGCGACAAAGTGCGCGCACTTGCCTCGCAGGGCATTGGGCGGCGGGCAGCGGTGGACTTTAATACCTACAGTCTGGTCACCGTCAACACCGATCGCACGGTGGCGTTTATCAACCCATTTTTGCGGATGAACAACGCCAAGCTGGAAGGCATAGTGACGCTTCCCAGCGATGCTACAGCGCTACTGCACCATCCGCAAGCGCGGGAAATGTGGATTGCCATGCACCACAGCGATGCCGTTGCCGTAGTAGATACCGACACCCGCAGCATCAAACGCACACTGGCGTTTGCACCCGGCTCTGGCCCACAGGCGCTGGCGTTGAGCGCTGGCTCGGTATGGATAAGTTTTGCCGGGCGTAGCCAATGGCTGCGCTTTGACAACAGCGACAGTGGCCAGCCCGCAGCCAGTATTGCTGCCACTGCAGGCGTGCAACTGGTAAGCCATCCCAGCTCCACCGTCATCTTGGGCTTGGGCGCGGACGGTGTGACCTTGTTAGACAACACCAAACAGGAGGCGCGCAGCCTCAAATTGCCCGGCGCAGCCACTGCCGCAACGTGGAGTGATTTAGCACAGCGCTGGCTGGTGGCCGGTAGAGGTAAAAAACTCTACCTCGTAGATGGGCAGCGCGCCACCATCACCCAAGAATTGACTTTGCAGGGCGATGCCACGCGCTTGATCACTTTCGATGGCGGTCGCTTTGCCGTAGCCTTAGTCGCATCAAACGACACCGCCTCCGTCATTGATATGGCCAGCGCCCAAGTGGTGCAAACCGTGCCGGTTACAGCGCAGGCCACAGAGCTTGCGCTGAGCGCCAGCTACATTTACGTGCACAGTGGAGCGCTGGGGCAAGCCACATTGTTGTCGTTGCCCGATGCACGCAACGGCAAGGCAAAGTCGGTGAACATATCCGTAGGCACTGCGGGCCAAAACACAGAAAGGGCGCAAGCACCTGCTGGCTTGACCGCCAACACACCTGACAATCTTGGCATGCTGATAGCCAGCCCGCGCGATGGGCAGGTATTTCAATATGCCGAAGGCATGATGGCACTTATTGGCAGCTTCTCTAACTACAAACGCAGCGCTATCGGCTTGGTGTTGCTGAACAACGGGTTTGAATCCTTAGGTGCAGGGCGCTACAGAACCACGCTGCGCCACACCCAGGGCGGGCCCTATGAGTTGATCCTGAGCGGTGTTCAACCGCGCTTTGCCAGTTGCAACGCCATAGCCTTGCCAGAGGTGTACGATGCCAAACGCGAGGCGCTGGCAGCACAGCCCCAAGCCACGCTGCTCAAGGTAGCCAATGCGCTGAGTGGCGACACTATCACCGTCGATGTGCGGCTGGACGACAAGACCCACAAGACACCGGTCGGTGCCGTGCGTGACTTGGTACTGCTGGCCTTTGACAAGCGCAGTGGCTGGCAACGGCGCGTTACCTTGGTAGAAAAATCACCTGGTTTTTACAGTGCGGTGCTGCCTATCGCTGGCGCAGCAGCCCGGTTTGACCTGCTGGTATCCAGTGCTACACAAGACATGCCTTTTGGCGCGGGTTTTATTGGTGCCTACGAGGTACAAAAACCATGAAGCGACGCAGCTTTCTCGCCGCCAGCGCCTGTGCTGTCATCTCGGCACAAGCCCAGCCCAAAGCGCCAGTAGTGCCCGACGTGAGCCTGCTGGACGAGCAGGGTCGCAGTGTTCGGCTGCGCAGCTTGCTGGTGGACCGCACGGTGGCTATCAATTTCATCTACACCGGTTGCAGTAGTTTTTGCCCTCCGCAAACGGCAGTGTTTCGCGCAGCGCAAGAACGCTTTGGCGAGCTGGGTAAGGCAGCGCATGCGCCATTGCTGTTGTCCTTGTCGATTGACCCTTTAAACGACAGCCCTAAGGCACTGGCGCAGTATGCAGCGCGCTTTGAAGCCAAGCTAGGCTTGGCACAGGGCTGGATGATGCTCACCGGCGACCCTGCTACGCTGGAGCGAACCACGCGCGCGTTTGGGGCCAGCAGCGTGCGGGTTGATGACCATCCGGTGCAGTTGTGGGTGGGCTGCGTACCCAAATCTCGCTGGTTCAGCACCACGGGTTTAGCCAGCACCGACGATGTGCTGCGGCTGATGAAGGCAGCCGCAGCATGAAAACTGCCCCTCTCTTGGTCTGGCTATTTGTCTGCGGCGTTACCGTAACTGGTAGCGCGTGGGGCCAGACAACGGCTTGGCTTGTAGAGCAAGGCCGGGCACTTTACTTTGGCACTCAAAAATTCTCCAAAGCACCACAGATTGCAGGTGCAAGCCTGCCTGTGGGTGCCAGTGCCTGCGTCAATTGCCACGGCGCTTTAGGCGCAGGTGTACGCGAGAGCGTGCAGGCAGCACCCGACATCACACTGCGCGCGGCTGCCGATTCAAATAGGTGGATTGTTGCCGCCATGCAAGGCAAGACGCTGGAGGGTAGGCCTTTGAACACATCCATGCCGCGCTACCTGCTAAGCCCCGAAGAGCAGGCTGCGCTGGCAGCTTTTGCACCGCTTTTAGGCAGCGCAGCAGATACCGTGCGCGGCGTCAGTGCCAACGAAGTTTTGTTGGGCGTTTACATGCCTGTCAACACCAATGTGCAGGCTACTGCGCAAATTTACGCGGGTGTCAGTGCGGCTTTTGCAAGAGCAAATGCGCAAGGTGGCGTGCATGGCCGCAAACTCCGCGCCATTGCAGTGCGCAGCCCAGAGCAAGCGCAGTCTGTCTTTGCGTTGGTAGGCAGCCTGCACCAAGACAATGCTATGGAAGAGTCTTTGGTTGCCTATCGCCTGCCCAGTATGGCGGCACTCACGCTGTCCATGCACAGTGTGAAGGCATCTGGCTGGACAGCGCCGTTACTGCCGTCGCTGCACGAACAAGCACAGTTGATGCTGCGCATGCTGCATGCAAAATCTGTCGATATGGACTGCGTGCCATGGTTGGTCGATACTTTGCAATTAGTGAATGCACAAGACCCCCCATTAGGCGCTGTGCAACTCTTGACCAGCATCGAAGCTGCAACGTCCGCAACTCGGCCCGCGCGTTTATGCCTTGGCCTCGTGGCTACGCAGGCCAGCAGCACAAAGCTGCTACAGGCTTTGACGGATGGCGATCAACAGCTTACATTGCTCATCAGCCTTGCTGCTTTAGGCAACACCTCTACGCGCGCAAACCCCGCATTGCATTTGCAAGTCTTGCCTGCCCCCTTCGCTGTTGCCACACACGCAGACACGGCGGGCCACGGTATGTGGACCAGCTTAGGGGAAGCAGCCGGTAACGCCGTAGCCGAGGCGTTGGCACGCAGTGGCAGCAGACTGCAACCCGAGATCGCACTGGCCAGACTCAGAGAGTTGTCGGGATTTGCTCCGCTCGAAGAAGCGCCGCTGGCATGGAGCCGAACCCGCGCGCACGGATGGCAGCCCACCATTTGGACTGTGCCAGCCGATCTTGCTGGCCTTCGCCAATCACCATGATTACCGGGAGAACACACATGAACACGAGCAGTTTCAATTTGCGCAAGCACCATTGGGCCCGCATGGCGTTGGTGTTGACCCTGGCATTCGGCACGCTCACAGGCCACGCCCAGCCAGTAAGCCCACCAGCCGGTTTTTCGTTGGTGGGTCACATTGAAAAGTTCACGCTGACAACACCCGGGGTCATCACTTCGAGTGCTGTGGTGACCGTGCGCGGCATCGACGTCATCTTGCCAAGCAATCTCGTCATCACCCTGCCCGGCGGCTACCTCACGGCAGAGCAATTGTTTCGCGGCAGAAACTTTAAAACACCTGAGACACCGCTTCGTACCGGGCTGGCACTGACCGAAATGACAGAGGCAGATTTCGCTTGTCCTGCCGCCTTGGCTGCCGCTGGCAAAAAATGCCCACTGCCGCCCGGTGAAATTGAACTGGCGGGAAATATCGTACCGGTCGGGGCGGCGCAGCAGTACGTCGCTGGCACAGCGGCTATCTCCCAAGGTGCGTTGCATACGGGCGGTGGTTTTATCCGCAGCATTGACACTGCCAGTGGCTTCTTTACGCTAGGGGCCGATGTGGGTACTGCGCCCACCGCGCGTTTGCGCCTGAATGATCCAGAGGGCATTTATGGCCCCAGGCCACCCGCATCTAAACCGCTGCTGCTTGATATGCGTTTCTCACTAGACCCTGGTAACGCACCTGTGCATGCGATGACCGGGTTCCCCGTATGCTTGCCAGACAGTGCGCGGCCAGCAGTATGCCCTGCCAATAACCGCCCCGCTCCCAACGCGCCTAACTATCGGCGCTTTACCTGCGGTCCCAGCCCCGTGGGTGTCAACGAGCCAGTGCACGCAGACTGCGATCCTAGGTTGCCAGTTCCGTTGCGCGTTGGCGATTATGTAAATTACGCTGGCATGCTGGACAAGGACAGGGATGATCAGAGATACTTTATTTCAGTGCATGGATTGGAGGCCCAATTGGGTATTTACACCTCGCCGGGCCTGGATCCCGCCTATGTTTTCATTGAAGAAGCACTGCAAGGCACCTTGGGTGCACGCTGGCCACTGGATGCCGGTACGCAAATCCCTCAGGAAGCAACCTCTGCTTTTAAACTGATAGGGTTCACTAGTGATCCATCGCGCACCATCAGCGTTGAGATTTTTGACGATGATACCCACGTGAACTCCTTGAACCCCACTCTGGCCCCGACCCGTTTGGCGACCAAAATTGTGCCCACCAATTTGGCGCAACTGGGTCGTTTCAAGATGATGTGGGCCGCCAAAGAAGATGCTCGCGTAGTGCGACGCAATGTGCGGGTCAAACTATCTGATGCAACGGCAGGGCCTGCCACCCCGTCACTGGCCCCTGGCAGTGCATCTCACAAGCGCCCGCCTGCGCAACTACCTGCGGGGGCAAGCCAGCGCGGCGGCTACGCCTACGGACAATATGAGGCTCCGATCAGCGAATACATTTCTCCCGAAATTACCCGCTTTGGCGTGAAGGGCTGGCCGGTTCCTGTGAATTTTGAGGACTTTTGCTTTCTAAAATTAACCAATATTGTAGGTACGCAAGAACCCATTGATGCCACGAACTACCGCGCCGTGACGGTTGCTCCCATCACCCCTTCCCCGGCTGCCCGCCCGCGCTCACAGTTGCGGGCAGACGGTTCACGCGTATGCGGTGAAACCAACTAAACCGCAGACAGTAAAACCCCCACGCAGCACCTACCCAGCAATGGCTCCCCAGGGTAAGCCGAGACCAGCCGCTGCAGTTGCGCCATTTCGTCTGGGTTCAAATAATTTTTAGCCACTGATACATCAAACTTTTGGATTTTTCCGCTTGGTGCATCCTTCCATGTGGCTAGCCCCATGTGCGTTTGCTTCGCATCGGCTCGGTGGTAAACCACCTCAGCAGCGGTTTGCCCATGTATTGCCCAGTGCAGCTTGTTTTGCACGGTGGCAAAAAACCGTTACGTGGTTTGGGCGCTTACGTCGTAGTCAATCGACGTGACGTAGATGTCGGTGATTTTTTGATAAAACTTGCGTTCCGACAGGCGTATCTCGCGAATGCGCTGCAACTGCTCTTCAAAATACTGCTTGGTCAGGATGGAGCCGTCGTTTTTAAGACGCTCATCATCCATCGCAAAACCTTTGATGGTGAACGATTCAATAATGCCCGTGGCCCATTTGCGAAACTGTACCGCCCGCTCAGAGTTCACCTTGTAGCCCACGGCGATGGTGCCAGCCAAGCTGTAGTGTTGCGTGTTATAGCTTTTGCCGTCAGCGGCAGTTATCCGAAAATTTCGGATAACTGAACTTTCATCTAACTCATTGTCAAAAAACACTTTTTTGAGGTGGTAATTGACCGTTCTGACATCCACGTCGTACAGCGCAGCCAGCATCTTTTGGGTGAGCCAAACGTTTGCATCAGCATAAAGCGCTTGCACGCCTTGGGCCGCGTCCATGCCGCCCGCCGCGATAAAGGTCAGATACTCCGCAGCGGATGATCGCAGCGCGAGTGGCGTTGCGCTTTTAGTCTTAGAGCCCATGGATTGCGCCCTTTGGGTTGTCTATTGTTATGCGCGAGCGCACCTGCACGGATGCAAAGAGTTCAACACGTCGTCTCGTTGTCATGGCCATTGATCGGTAGTTTGGTGCGCTGTAAGTGCAATTATACTGAACATAAATACAGTATCAAGGCGCTATGCACAACTAATGCAAGCCGCTATAGCCCAGTGCCCCCAGCGCACGGCCACCACCCAAAGCGCCATCTCCAGGCAAGAAGCCGCAGGCCAGCACGCGCTTTTCGTTAGCCATGCTTACAAAGCATGCGGCGGCTGCGCGCTGTGCATGGCAAGTAAATAGTGCCGCATCGGTCTGTAGCCCAATAAAATATTGCGGTAGCAGCTATAAAATAAGTAGCTATTCTTATGCTTTTAACTGGATAAAAGTGATCTCTTGCAACGTGGCCAAGGTGCCGAGCAGTTTGCCCACCAACGGCAAAAAACTCTCCAGCTTATTGTTAGGCGCAATCAGCACCACGACCGACATGGGCAGTTGGCTAGCGCTTTGCTGGTACTGCACATTGCGGTCGCCCGTAATCAGCACATCAAACTCACCAGCCGAAGCGGCCAGCACTTTGCCGTTGACCAAGCCGCTCCAGCCCGTGAGCTGCACCGTGCGCACAAAGTGGCCAGGCAGTGCAAAACTTAAGCTTTCTCGGTATCGACTCGTCCTCGACCAGTTTCAGCAGCCGTCCATTTTCTTTCTGATGCTGCCCCTGACCCATCCCGACGATCAGTCCGCCCGCGATGCCAAGCGCCACACCTACGGTGGCAATTACGTCCACACTTTCCGTAATGACCTGACGGTGTATGGCGGAGCCTTCGGCGGTAGCGAGCGGGTGGTGCGCCAAGACCTGCCCCACCTGGGTCACTGCTTCATAGGACTGCGCTTTGGCTAGCCTTGGCCGTTGGCAATCACTAGAACAGAATCGTTGTGCGGGAACTCGGCAATATCTGTGAAACTCGTGATCCCTGGTTGGAAATTTCCCACCCACGGTTGACCGTGATTTGGTGTGAACTCAACAACATAGCCTTCGCGGTGCATGCCTTGGCCCGTCGCGCTGTATTGGCGCGGACGTTCTCCCTCTCCAGGCAATCCGGGCAACGCTCTACAGAGAAAGAGCGTTTTCATAGAGGCTTAACGTTTGAGGAGCCCTGCACTCAAGCACGCGTCAGGTTGACTGATGGGGTTAGAGTTCACCACACAAACACAAAAAAGAGAATTGGAGCCGCCACCATAAAGACGATGGCTGGCCACAGATCACGAACAAGCCCCGGCAGTTCTCTGCGCGGATCAGTGTGAACCCGCGTTTTAAAAGCCTCATGTGATTCGTGTGCATCGAATTTGTAGCTGCAAGCTAGCTTGGGTAAATTATGACGCACATTGCACTGCGTTGAGCTACCGATGTGAGCGGGGCGTATCGCGGCGGCTGGCACCGCCAGTCCGCTGGATGCTGTGCATCGGCTGGTGGTGTAGCTCGTCACTATCAATTTGCTATTATTTTCATAGCTGCTTACGCAAATATTTGTTGGGCTATGGCCTGATTTGGCATTCAAGATAATGCACGAGGCCGTGTCGCATCGACGCGCACCGTGTACGCGGCTTGGTAGGTAGGTGGGTGGGGAGCGGCATGACAAGCGGGTCGCTGCCAGTCTGTTTCGCTATGCCAGCTCGATCAAGCGGTCAGTACTTAGAGTTTGTAGTCGTAGCCAATGGTGATGGGTGCGTGGTCAGAGAACTTTTCGGCTTTGTAGATTTCTTCGTCCCGCGCCAGTGCGGCAAAGGCGGGCGTGGCCAGGTGGTAGTCTAGCCGCCAACCGACGTTTTTGGCATAGGCCTGGCCGCGCTGGCTCCACCAGGTGTAGCAAGTGTCGGTGGTGTCAGGGCGCAACTGGCGGTACACATCACGCAGGCCCTTTTCGGCCAGCAGCTGAGTCAGCCAGGCGCGTTCTTCGGGGAGAAAGCCGCTGTTTTTCACATTGCTTTTGAAGTTTTTCAGGTCGACCTCCTTGTGCGCAATATTGATGTCGCCGCACAGCACGAGTTCGCGCTTTTTCTTCAGCGCCACCAGGTGCGGGTATATCACGTCCAAAAAGCGGTACTTGGCCGCCTGCCGATCCTCGCCCGACGAGCCGCTGGGAAAGTAGCTGCTGATGACCGAGAACTTGCGCGTGGGCGTGTCAAAGCGCAACTCGACATAGCGGCCCTCGGCATCAAACTCGCCGCCATCAAAGCCGACCACCACATCGCTGGGCGCATGGCGGCTGTACACCCCCACACCGCTGTAGCCTTTTTTCTCGGCAAACTGAAAATAGCCTTGCATGCCCGCAATCTGCTCAAACTTACCCGCCATATCGCCTGCCTGCGCCTTGATCTCCTGCACGCACATACAATCGGGAGCAGATTTTTCTACCCAAGCCTCCATCCCTTTGGTGGCTGCCGAGCGGATGCCGTTGAAGTTCAGGCTGGTAATGCGAAAAAGAGATTTTTTTAGGGACATGGAATGACTCTCAATAAACCTGACAGTAGCACCGCAGACCAGCTGGCCCTGGATTTTGTGGCTTTTGCCATTGCATCCGGGGTGCTGCGCTTTGGTGAATTTAAAACCAAGGCAGGCCGATTGTCGCCGTATTTTTTCAATGCGGGGCTGTTTGATGACGGTGCCAAGCTGGGCCGCCTGGCGCAGTTTTACGCCCAGCGCATTTTGGCTAGCGGCATCGAGTTTGACATGCTGTTTGGCCCTGCCTACAAAGGGATACCGCTGGCCGCCGCCGTGGCCATCGAGCTGGCCCGCCTGGGCCGCAATGTGCCCTATGCCTACAACCGTAAAGAAGCCAAAGACCATGGCGAAGGCGGAACTTTGGTGGGCGCAACGGTCAAAGGTAAGGTGTTGATCATTGACGATGTGATGTCGGCTGGCACGGCGGCTAGGGAGTCGATTGCCATTATCCAGGCGGCAGGGGCTACACCGCATGCCATGGCGATTGCCCTGGACCGGCAAGAAAAGGCCACCGAAGCAGGAGTGGATGTCAACCACAGCGCAGTGCAGTATGTGACAAATGTACTGGGTCTACGGGTATGCACGATAGCGACGCTTGGCGACTTATTGCATTATCTGCATACCCATGGAGAAAGTATGGCGCGCCACACTGAAGCGGTGCAGGCATATCGTGACCGTTATGGAGTGAACTAAAACCCCGTGGGATGGAATAACACCAGAGTGACACAAGCTTGAAACGATGAGTAGAGTGCTATGCAGACAAGTATCAAATTAACGCTGACCTTAGGGTTGTGGCTAACCAGTGCTTTGGCTTGGGCGGAAATCTATACTTGTGTAGATGCCAAGGGCCGCAGGATGACCTCAGACCGTCCCATTGCCGAGTGTGCAGATCGCGAACAAAAAGAACTCAACAATAGCGGCACGGTCAAACGAACCGTCAAGCCGGTGATGACTGCGCAAGAGCGTCAGGCGCTTGAAGAGAAACAAAAAGCTGAAGCTGAAGAGCAAACACGGGTCGAAGAAGAAAAGCGTAAAAGCCGTGCATTGCTCAGCCGTTACCCTGACCGTACCAGACATGATAAGGAGCGCGCAGATGCTCTGGCGCAAATTGACGAGGTGATCAAAGCCGCCAACAAGCGCATTGGTGAGTTGGCCGTACAGCGCAAAACGATAGATACTGAGATGGAGTTTTACAAAAAAGATCCCAAAAAAGTGCCGTTCAATTTAAAGCGCCAGATCGAGGACAACGACAGCAGCGTCGCTGTGCAAAAGCGCTTTATTTCTGATCAGGATGAAGAAAAAAAACGTGTCAATACTCGCTTTGACGAAGAGTTGACGCGACTGAAAGCGCTTTGGCTTTTGGTGGCCCGTCCCTCGGGCCAACCGGCTGCAGGTCTCAAAAAATAATACACTCTGATTAGAGCGCCTGATTTATTCCAGCTTGGCTTTGAGGATGGCGTTGACTTGAGCTGGGTTGGCCTTGCCCTTACTGGCCTTCATCGCCTGGCCGACCAGAGCGTTAAAGGCCTTGTCTTTGCCCGCCCGGTACTGCGCTACGTTGTCGGGGTTGGCAGCCAGCACCGCGTCGATAATTTTGTCTAGTTCGCCGCTGTCGTTCATCTGCTTGAGGCCTTTGGCCTCGATGATTGCATCCACATCGGCAGACTCTTTGAGCCACAAAGCATCAAAAACCTGTTTGCCTGCATTGTTGGAGATGGTGTTGTCGGCGATGCGCTGGACCAATGCAGCCAGTTGCTCGGCGGATACGGGGCAGGTTTGAATGCCCAGGGCATCGGTGTTGAGGCGGCGCGAGACTTCGCCCATGATCCAGTTGCTGGCCAGCTTGGGCTCGCCGCTGGTCTTGGCGACAGCTTCAAAATACGCCGCCATGGCCTTGCTTTGCGTCAGTGTGGTTGCATCGTATTCGGGCAGGCCGTAGTCTTGCACAAAGCGCGCCGCCATTACACGCGGCAGCTCGGTCATCTGCGCCTGCACGCGCTCTACCCAGTCGCGGCCTATCACCAAAGGCGGCAAATCGGGGTCGGGAAAGTAGCGGTAGTCGGCGGCATCTTCCTTGGTGCGCATGGCACGCGTCTCGCCCGTGTCGGGGTTGAACAGCACGGTGGCCTGCTGGATGCTTTTGCCGTCTTCGATCTGCTCAATCTGCCAGCGCACCTCGTAGTCAATCGCCTGCTGCATGAACTTGAAGCTGTTGAGGTTTTTGATCTCACGCCGCGTACCAAACTTGTCGCCGGGCTTGCGCACCGACACGTTGGCATCGCAGCGGAAACTGCCCTCTTGCATGTTGCCGTCGCAAATGCCGATCCAGGTGACGATTTTGTGCAGCTCTTTGGCGTACTGCACCGCCTCGGCGCTGGAGCGCATGTCGGGCTCGGTGACGATTTCCAAGAGCGGCGTACCCGCGCGGTTGAGGTCGATGCCCGACTTCCCAACGAAGTCCTCATGCAGGGATTTGCCAGCGTCTTCCTCCAGGTGGGCGCGCACTAGCCGCACCGATTTTTTCACATCACCAAGGTAAAACTCCACCGAACCGCCTTGGACGACGGGAATCTCAAACTGGCTGATCTGGTAGCCCTTGGGCAGGTCAGGATAAAAGTAGTTTTTGCGCGCAAAAATGCTCTTCGGGGCAATGTGCGCGCCAATGGCCAGGCCAAATTCGATGGCGCGCTCAACCGCGCCTCGGTTCATGACGGGCAGGGTGCCGGGCAGCGCCAAGTCCACGGCGCAGGCCTGTGTATTGGGCTCGGCACCAAAGGCCGTGGAGGCACGGCTGAAAATCTTGCTCTGCGTGGAGAGCTGGGCATGGGTTTCAAAACCGATCACGACCTCGTAACCCTGCACCAAGAGTGAAGGATCGACCTGGCGGTCGTCTTTGAAGTCAGTCGCGGAGGCGGTTGAAGGGGCGGTAGGTTCAGTGGTTTGCACAGATGCGTTCATGTTACATGCCCTCCATGAAGGCGGGCGGTGTCCGTGCATGGAAATCAGTCACCTGCTGCAAGCGGTGCGCCGCATTGAGCAGCTTGGCCTCGCCAAAATAGTTGCCAATCAATTGCATGCCCACGGGCATGCCATCTGCGCCAAAACCTGCGGGCACGCTCATGCCTGGCAGGCCCGCCAAAGAGGCGGGCAGTGTGAAGATATCGGCTAGGTAGTTGGCCAGCGGATCGTCGGATTTCTCGCCAATCTTCCAGGCCACAGTGGGTGCCACGGGCCCGGCAATGATGTCGCATTGCTGGAAGGCCTGCTGGAAATCATCGGCAATCATGCGGCGAATTTTTTGCGCTTGCAGGTAATAGGCATCGTAGTAGCCGTGCGACAGCACATAGGTGCCGATCATGATGCGGCGTTTGACCTCGTCGCCAAAGCCTTCGGCGCGGGTCTTTTGGTACATGTCGGCCAGGTCGGTGTAGTGCGCCGCGCGGTGGCCAAACTTCACGCCATCAAAACGGCTCAGATTCGAGCTGGCCTCGGCGGGCGCGATGACGTAGTAGACGGGAATGGACAGCTCGGTGCGCGGCAGGCTGATGGGCACCAGTTTTGCGCCGAGTTTCTCGTATTCCTTCAGCGCGCCGTCAATAGCCGCCCGCACGTCGCTGCTGAGGCCATCAGCAAAAAACTCTTTTGGAATACCGATGCGCAAGCCTGCAATGCTATCGTTCAAGGAGCGGGAATAGTCCTCGGCGGGCATGTCCAGCGAGGTCGAGTCGCGGTCCAGATCGGGGCCGCACATGGCACTGAGCAGCAGCGCGCAGTCTTCGGCGCTGCGTGCCATTGGGCCGGCCTGGTCCAGGCTGGAGGCAAAGGCCACCATGCCGTAGCGGGAAGCGCGGCCATAGGTGGGCTTGATGCCGGTGATGCCGCAAAACGCAGCGGGCTGGCGGATCGAACCGCCCGTATCGGTGCCCGTGGCGGCGGCGCACAGGCCCGCAGCGACTGCTGCCGCGCTGCCACCGGACGAGCCGCCGGGAATGCGCGCGGTATCCCACGGATTGAGCACCTTGCCATAGGCTGAGTTTTCATTGCCCGAACCCATGGCGAACTCGTCGCAATTGAGTTTGCCCAGCGTGACTGCGCCTTGCGCGGCCATCTTGGCTACGACAGTGCTATCAAACGGGGAGCGATAGTCTTTGAGCATCTTCGAGCCTGCCGTGGTGGCGAAGTCTTTGGTGGCAAAAATGTCTTTGTGCGCGATGGGTACGCCGAGTAGCGGGCCGCCTTGCCCGGCAGCGATGCGCGCATCGGCGGCGCGGGCCTGCGCCAGCGTCACGTCGGCATCCAAGGCTAAAAATGCACCCAACGCGCTATGCTTTTGGATGCGCGCCAGGTAATGCTGGGTCGCTTCTACGGCAGAGATTTTTTTGGCAACCAGGTCTTTGGCCAGACGGGCAACGCTGAGGGTGTGAATCGCGGTCATGGGGTTGGCAGTCTTCGTTATTCAATCACCTTGGGCACCAAAAACAGCCCGCGCTCCACGGCGGGTGCGCTGCGTTGATTGGCCTCACGTTGGTTGGGCTCGCTGGCCAAATCACCCCGCAGTCGCAGAGCGATCTCCTGGATGGCAGCGACAGGATGGGCCAGTGGTTCGATGCCCCGGGTGTCCACCGCACGCATTTGCTCGACAATGTCAAAAAATCCGTTGATCTGGCCCAGCATGCGCTGGGACTCTTCGGGCTGCAGGTGTAGCCGCGCCAGATGGGCGATGCGAGCGATATCTTGTGCGTTCAGGGCCATAGCTTGGGGTCGCAGGGTAAAGGCGGGCCGTTTGCAAACCGGCGAGGGTTTGTAAGCTGGTGTTTCCGCATCAAAAATAAGAGCATAAAGGGCTGTTTCAGCCCGGTTATGCACAGGGGATAGGGTATTATCCAATCTTTAGCAACCCGGTTGAAAAATCGGGCTAATTTGCACCAAAAAAAGGCTTTTTGGGCTGTTTTGATGCCATGTTTGGCTTTTGGCGTGACCGAGCAGCTCCCCATGCCGGAGAGGATTTGAAGATGTTTGCAGCTTTTCGTCGGTACTTTTCCACCGACTTGGCGATTGACTTGGGCACCGCCAACACCCTGATCTTTGTCCGCGATGTGGGCATTGTGCTGGACGAACCGTCCGTGGTGGCCATTCGCCACGAAGGCG
>JAYVJV010000037.1:0-5586 GCA_043769005.1 Polaromonas sp.
GACTCGGGGCCAGAGTGATTTCGCTATTTCTTCCCTGTGTTGGACTTTCACCAACTACGATCTACCGCCTTACGCTGGCGCACTAGCTGCTTACGCAATGATTCATTGGGCAAACAGCCTAAAACACCATCTAAAGTGACCTTGCTGGGCTCGGGAGCCATACTCACTGAGGTTATCAAAGCCGCTGAACAATTGAACGCCCAGGGCATAGCCGTTGATGTCGTCAGCGTCACTAGCTGGAGCGAGCTGGCGCGTGATGGGGCGGCGTGTGAATCCGAAACTGCACTACCCACAACCATTCGTCTTGAGTCAGCCGAAGGGTTCAAAACCCCTTGGCTCCAGCAAGTGCTTAAGCAAACCCAAGGCCCCATCATCGCCGCCACCGACTACGTGCGCGCCGTACCCGAGAGCGTGCGTGCCTATCTACCCAAGGGCCGCGGCTATGCCACGCTGGGCACCGACGGCTTTGGCCGCAGCGACACGCGCTCTGCCTTGCGGGCGTACTTCAAAGTGGATGCTGCCAGCATCGTGCAAGCTGCACTGCGCGCGCTATAGCGGCTAGCGGCTAGTCAGTTGTCAGTTGTCAAGGTGCTAGCGCGTTTCCAAAACGCCAGTTCACTATAAGATGCAGGGATGCAACTCCCATCCCGGTTTTGGGCGGACCTGACCAGCCGCCATTTTGCGCAACTTGCCGCCAGCCCAGTCATTGACCAGGCCGTCGCTGTGCTGCCCGTCGCCGCCATCGAGCAGCACGGCCCGCACCTGTCCATGAGCGTGGACACTACGTTGGTCAACGGCGTGGTGAATGCGTCGCTGGCGCACCTCCCTGCCGATCTACCCGTGTTGTTTTTGCCAACGCAGCAGGTGGGCAAAAGCAATGAACACATTCGCTTTCCCGGCACCTTGACGTTGACTGCGCAAACCTTGATCAGCGTCTGGATGGAGCTGGGCGGGAGCGTTGCGCGCAGCGGAATCAAAAAACTGGTACTGCTCAACAGCCACGGCGGTCAGGTGAGTGTGATGGATATCGTGGCGCGCGACCTGCGCAGCGCGCATGACTTGATGGTGTACCACTGCAGTTGGTACAACCTGCCTCTGGGCGATGCCGTCACCGGCCTGTTTCCCCCCGAGGAGCACCGCTTTGGCATCCACGCGGGCGATATGGAAACTTCCATGATGCTGGCACTGGCTCCGCAGTTAGTCGATATGACCCAGGCTAAAAATTTCCACAGCAGCTCACAAGACCGCGCTGCCAAATATCCGATTTTGGGCAACGGCGTATCCGCCAAACTAGGCTGGCAAATGCAAGACTACAACCCGCAAGGCGCAGCGGGCAATGCGGCTGCCGCCACTGCCGCCAAAGGCCATGCGCTGGTCAACGCAGCCGGGCTACAACTGGCGCGATTGCTGCAAGAGGTGAGTAGCCTGCCGCTGTCTACGCTGAACGCACATTCCAAAGTTTTAGACTGATCTGCGCAGGTATTGCCGTGGATATTTGCCTGTCAATACACTACTAATTTCATAGCTGCTTACACCATATTTTGTTGGGCTAGCGGCCAATTTAATAAGAAAAGCATCAACTCAAAAGAACGCGGTCACGCATGCAAGGCTTTGAGTCTCGCCCCTTGCGCCAAGGTCTGCTCATATCCCCCACGGATGGCGCGTTCGCGAAACTCGCGGCTGGCGCTGACGTAGTAGCCAAAATCGGGGTGTAGGGTCAGGTCGGCGGCGCGTGCATCGGGCTCGGTCAGGGCGCGTTTGCGCAGGTCGCCTTCGCGGTAGCGGGCGGCACTCTCAGGGGCCTTGCTTTCATGGGCAGAGACATCGATGGCCAGCACCTTGGCGGCTCCCAGCGCGCGGGCCAGGCGTACGGGCAGGGGCACGGCCAAATCGGCATCCACATACTGTACGCCGCGTATACGCACGGGTGTAAAGGTGCCCTCAATCGCGCTGCTGGCCTGCACGGCAAGGCCGCCGTCGCCCGCGTTAAATAGCATGGGCTTGCGGCTTTGGCGCTCGATCACCACGGCGGCAAAGCGGGTGGGGAGTTTTTCGATGGGCTGGTAACGCAGCTCGCGGTTAATCAGCTCGGCCATGGGGGTGCCGGTAAATTTGCCGTCGCCAGTGATGGCCAGGCGGCCCATGTCGGTGACGCCCAGGTCCAGCGCCATGCGTTCGAGCTCTGTGGCGCTGGTGCCGCAGGCATACAGCGCACCCACCAGCGCGCCCACAGAGCCACCCACGATCAAGTCTGGGGCCAAGCCCAATTCCTCCAGTGCTTTTAGCACCCCCACATGCGCAAAGCCGCGTGGCCCGCCCGAGCTGAGCACCCAGGCCATGCGTGCGGGCTTGACCAGCGTGGCATCAAAGCGGGGGACATCCGCGCTGTCGTGGTTGTAGTCGGGCACAAAACTGCACGCGCCCAAGACGGATGCACCGCCTACAGTAATGGCGGCGCCGGTGGTACTGGCAAAGCGGAGCAGGTGGCGGCGGTTCATAGTGTGCAGGAATGTGGCATGTCCCAAAGTTTACAACGCCCGCGCTATGCCCTGGCTGCCTAGGCGAATGCCCTATGCAAGGTGGACGATCTATCAGGTACATTGGCGCAAACAGTTTGGAGACCGCCATGAAGTTACTGCCCCTGCTGGCCGCCACCAGCGCCCTCACCCTGGCGCTGTGCGCCCCCGCCCACGCCCGCGTCACACGCATTGTGATTGACGAGACCATTCCTCTGCCCGCCAATGCAGGCAGCACCCCGTATGAGCAGGTGGCGGGCCGCGCCTTTGGCGAACTCGACCCTAAATTGCCAGGCAACGCCATCATCCAGGACATTGCGCTGGGCTTGGATGCTGATGGCAAGGCGCGCTATGTGTCCAGCTTTGTGATTTACAAACCCGTGGACATGGCCAAAGCCAGCGGGTTGATGTGGCACGACGTGCCCAACCGGGGCCGGGTGTTCCCCTTTGCGCCACAAGAGCAGGCCTTGGGCGACATCATGCTGGCCAGTGCCTGGCAGGGCGACAACAGTGGTGCCACCACGGTGCGGCCCAAGGCCAGCGCGGCGGGCATGCAGTTTTTGCAAGTGCCGGTGGCGCGAGGGCCGGGTGGCACGCCGATCACTGGCGAGGTGTTTGGCCGCATCGTCAACCGATCCGGCGCAGCATCGCAAGGCCTGCTGGTGCAGACCAACCCGGTGCCCTACAAACCGGTAAGCCTGGACACCAGCAAAGCAAAACTCGTCTCACGCGGCGGCGAAGACCAAAACGGCGTGGTGACGGATGAACGGGTCATTGCCCCCACCGACTGGGCCTGGGCCAAATGCGACGCAAACAACCCCTTCCCCGGCACGCCCGATGCCACGCAGATTTGCCTGAAAAACGGCTTTGACGGCAACCGCCTGTACCAAGTGGTATTTACCGCTGCCGACCCGTATGTGCTGGGCATGGGTTTTGCGGCATTTCGGGATGTTGCCGCCTTCTTCAAAAAAGCTGCCGCTGACGACACCGGCACGGCCAACCCGATAGCCAAGGCTGTCACGCACAGCATCACACGCGGCATATCCCAGTCGGGCAACTACCTGCGCGGCTGGTTGCACCTGGGCTTTAACCAGGCCGAGGACGGCACGCAGGTGCACGACGGCCTGTGGCCCATCATCGCCGGGCGGCGCATTGCGCTGAATTTTCGCTGGGCGCAACCCGACGGCGTGCTGGAGCTGTACCAGGCCGGCAGCGAAGGCCCACAGTGGTGGCTGCCCCACCCCGACCCGGTGCGCGGTTTGCCTGCCGCAGGCATATTGGACCGCTGCACGGCTACGCAAACCTGCCCCAAAGTGGTGGAGCATTTTGGCTCTGCCGAGGTATGGGCGCTCAAGCTCACTCCCGAATGGGTGGGCACCGATGGCAAGGCTGATTTACCACTACCCGACAGCGTAAGGCGCTACTATATTGCGAGCAGCAACCACGGTGGCGGTGCGGGCGGATTTGACACCAGCCTGCCCGGCGTGGGCCTGCCCAAGGTGGGAGCTACCTGCCCCGGCAACAACTTTGGCACCGCCGTGCTGCCCGCCAACCCGGTGCCGCACACGCAAACCGTCAACGCCATTCGGGTGCACTTTCGCAACTGGGTGATGCAAGGCAAGGCACCACCGCCCAGCCGCTACCCCACGCTGGCGGCAGGCTTGCTGGCCCCCGCACACAAAGCCGCACTCGGCATGCCCAGCCTGCCCGGCTTGCGCGCCAGCGTGCCCGAGGCCAACTTCATCATGCCGGTGCACGACTACGACTGGGGACCCCAGTTCAATGCGCAAGACGGCTCGGGCATCGCATCCAACGCGCCGCCGCGCATCAAGCAGGCGCTCAAGATGCTGGCCCCCAAGGTGGATGCCGACGGCAACGAGCTGGGCGGCGTGCCGGTGGTGCTGCTGGGCGCACCGCTGGGCACCTACCTGGGCTGGAACGTCACTGCGGGCGGCTTTCACAAAGACCAGATCTGCAACTACGTAGGCGGCATGGTGCCCTTTGCCCGCACTGAGGCAGAGCGCCTTGCCAGCAACGACCCGCGCCCCTCGCTGGAGGCGCGCTACGGCACGCACGCAGGCTACGTAGCCGCCGTGCAAAAGGCCGCAGACAATGCGGTAGCCCAGGGCTTTTTACTGCCTGTGGATGCCACGGCGTTGGTGAAAGCCGCGCAGGTTAGCGCGGTGCTGGCAGCGCCAGCCGCAGGCGCGGCACCATCGCCCTTGCCCGCGCCTGCAACTGCACCAGTCGCACCAGCAGCGGCACCCACCAGCATCCCTGCGCCATCCAGCGCGCCCGCCATCCCTGCTGCCCCAGCACCCACACCCTCTCGCGTACCCGAACCCATTTAGGAGACCTTCCATGACTTTGCTCAAATCACTCACCTGCGCTGCCTGCGTTGTGGGCCTATCCCTTATCGCTCTCACCACCCACGCCGCCGATTACCCGCCAGGCAAAGAAGGCAGCTACGTCGCCAAAGACTTCCGCTTTCACACCGGCGAGGTTATGCCCGAGCTGCGCATCCACTACACCACGGTGGGTGACCCGAAAGGCGAGCCGGTGCTGGTGCTGCACGGCACCACCGGCTCGGGCACCGGCATGCTCAACCCCGCTTTTGCGGGCGAGCTGTTTGGCGCGGGCCAGCCGCTCGATGCCAGCAAATACTTCATCATCCTGCCCGATGCCATTGGCACGGGCAAGACCACCAAGCCGTCCGACGGCCTGCGCGCGGCCTTCCCCAAATACAACTACGACGACATGGTCGATGCGCAGCACCGCCTGCTGACCGAGCATCTGGGCATCAGGCACCTGCGCCTGGTGATTGGCAACTCGATGGGCGGCATGCAAGCCTGGATCTGGGGCACCAAACACCCCAGCATGATGGACGCACTGGTGCCCATGGCCTCGCAGCCCACCGAGATGTCCAGCCGCAACTGGATGCTGCGCCGCCTGATCACCGACTCCATCAAACACGACCCCGAGTGGAAAGGCGGCAACTACACCACCCAGCCGCGCAGCGCCCTGTTTGCATCAGTGTTCTACGGCCTGGCCACCAACGGCGGCAACCAAG
>JAYVJV010000038.1:0-13102 GCA_043769005.1 Polaromonas sp.
CGCTACTTCGCGGGCGGTTTTGGCTTTTTTGAAGATGGCGTTCATTGCGCCCAGTGCAAAGCCACGGCCTGAGCCGATGCCCCAAAACTCTTTGAACTCGAACACTTCGCGGTAGCTGTACAGGCCAAAGATGCCTGCGCTGTTGGCTACCAGTACGCTGAACTGCATAGACTCATACGGGTCAGCATCTTCTTCTTTGGTTTGCAAAAAGAAGGTGTCTTTAAGGATGGGGTGCAGCTTGAGGAAGGTGTCGTACACCTGGTCTTTGCTGTGCAGCTTGAGCTCGCCCTTGGGCAATGCAGCCAGCGCCTTGCGCAGCGCGGGAAAGTGCGCCACCGTGCCTGCGGTAGCCACAAAGCTGGGGCCACCCACCGCATCCACCTTGAAGACTTTTTCATTCGCCTCAAAGCGGTGCGGCAAGCGCGTATCGCCAAAGGTGACTAATGAGTCGGTGCCTACGGCGACCTGGCCCGCTTTTTTTACTACTACAACAGTGGTCATATCGGTGTCTCGTTTTTAAGATGGGTTACAAACCCCGGGCTATCACATAGCCCAAAGCGGCCATGAGCAACAGTCCGGCAAAGTCGATGCGCAAGATCCAACGCACTGCAGCAGGAATGGCCGAGACATCTTGGTTGGTGGCTTTGCGGATATAAACCTTCGTCCACACAATCAAACCACTAGCCAGAATAAAGATCGCAATCTTCACCCAGAACGCAGGATGCCCCGCGTAGTACGCGAAGGGCTTGGCAAACCACAGCGCCATAGCCAGGCCTGTGAGCAGCATGGTGCCCGCTGCCGCGGCAGAAAGTTTGTCAAAGCGCCGGGTGCGCTGGGCGTTGGCCACCGTCAAGCTGGCAGGGGCAAGCAGCATGTTTTTGCGCAGGCTGGCCCACAGCAATGCCAACAGCGCCAGTAAGTGCAGGCCCTTGACCAACGTCAATGCCGTCATAGCAGTACCCGGCGGAAGTCGCCGAGGATTTGGCCCAGGTACACGTTAAAGCGCGCAGCCGATGCGCCGTCGATGACGCGGTGGTCGTAGCTCAGGCTTAAGGGGAGCATCAGGCGTGGCGTAAATTCGCTGCCGTTCCATACGGGCTCCATGATGGATTTACTCAGGCCCAGAATGGCGACCTCGGGTGCGTTGATGATGGGGTGGAAGTAGCGGCCACCGATGCCGCCCAGGGACGAGATGGAGAAGCAGGCGCCTTGCATATCGGCAGGGCCGAGCTTGCCGTCGCGGGCTTTTTTGGACAGCTCGCCCATCTCGGCAGAGATTTGCAAGATGCCTTTTTTGTCTGCGTCTTTGAGCACGGGCACGACCAGGCCATTGGGGGTGTCTGCCGCAAAGCCGATGTTGAAATACTGTTTGTAGACCAGTTGGTCACCGTCCAGCGAGGTGTTGAAGTCGGGAAACTTCT
Source organism: Polaromonas sp. (assembly GCA_043769005.1). GTDB lineage: Bacteria > Pseudomonadota > Gammaproteobacteria > Burkholderiales > Burkholderiaceae_C > JAAFIP01. The sequence goes on from JAYVJV010000038.1 coordinate 1,422, forward strand.
TGAGCGCTGCGACCACGGCTTTAATGACGAAGGCCAGCATGGTGACCTTGGGCGGTGCGTCGGCACCGGGCTTGGCGCTCTTTTCGTTGTCTTTGTTGATCTGGACGCGAAAGGCTTCCAGCTCGGTGATGTCGGCGTTGTCGTGGTTGGTGACGTGGGGGATCATCACCCAGTTGCGGTGCAGGTTGGCTCCGCTTATCTTTTTGATGCGCGACAAGTCTTTGCGCTCCACCGGGCCAAACTTGGTGAAGTCCACCTTGGGCCAGGGCAGCAGGTTCAGCCCTGCACCGCTGGACGCGCCAGGTGCCGCGCCAGACGCTGCGAACTGCGCGCCAGCCGCTACGGTTTGTGTAGCGCCTGCCATCACCGAGCGGGTAAACGCCTGCACGTCTTCTTCGGTAATGCGGCCCTTCGGGCCTTGGCCTTTGACTTCGGCCAGCGGCACGCCCAACTGGCGGGCGAACTTGCGCACGGAGGGGGATGCGTGGGGTAGGCTGCCTGTAGGTGCGATGTTGGGATTGTGGGCGGGCGCTACTGAAACAGGAGCTGCTTGCGCACTATTTTGTTGGGCTGCAGCCTGAATTGGCTGTGCAACTGGGGCTGGTTGCGCAGAGACACCCTCACCCCGGCCCTCTCCCGCTGAAGCGGGAGAGGGCGTGGGAATGGCTGGGCTTTCGCTCCCTCTCCCGCTTGCGGGAGAGGGCTGGGGTGAGGGCTGGGCTGCGCTTGCTGCCTCCAGCACCAGTACGACAGAGCCCTGCTTGACCTTGTCACCCATCTTCACGCGCAGCTCTTTAACCACGCCTGCGTGGGAAGACGGTATCTCCATCGCCGCTTTGTCGCTTTCGACCGTGACCAGTGACTGCTCGGCCTTGATGGTGTCGCCGGGCTTGACCATGATCTCGATGACTGCGACTTCGTCAAAGTCGCCAATGTCGGGGACTTTTACTTCTACTAATGCCATGTTCTTGTCTCCGGGAGGGGGTTACGCGTAGAGAGGATTGATCTTGTCAACTTTGATGCCGTACCTGGCAATCGCCTCGGCCACCTTGGCCATGGGCAGCTTGCCGTCTTCGGCCAGCGCCTTGAGGGCAGCGATGACGATGTAGTGGCGGTTGACTTCAAAGTGCTCGCGTAGTTTGCTGCGGAAATCAGAGCGGCCAAAGCCATCCGTGCCCAGCACCTTGTAGTTGCGGCCCTTGCCGACAAAGGGGCGAATCTGCTCGGCATAGGCTTTCATGTAGTCGGTGGATGCGACGATGGGGCCGCTGGTGGTGGCGAGTTGCTTTTCTACAAAGCTCACGCGGGGCGTGGCCGTGGGGTGCAGCAGGTTGTAGCGGTCTGCGTCTTGGCCATCGCGCGTCAACTCGTTAAAGCTGGGGCAGCTCCACACATGGGCACCTACGCCCCAGTCGCGCTCCAGCAGCTCTTTGGCAAACTGCGATTCGCGCAGGATGGTGCCCGAGCCCAGCAGGTTGACAGTAAAGTCGCGCGGGGCAGCCTCTTGCAGCAGGTACATGCCTTTGATGATCTGCTCTTCCGTGCCAGCTTTCAGGCCGGGCATGGGGTAGTTCTCGTTCAAGAGCGTGATGTAGTAGTACACGTTGTCCTGCTTCTCCACCATGCGCTTGAGGCCGTGGTGCAGGATGACACCGACCTCGTGCGCAAAGGTCGGGTCATACGAAATGCAGTTGGGGATGGTGCCCGCCATGATGTGGCTGTGGCCGTCTTCGTGATGCAGGCCCTCGCCGTTCAGCGTGGTGCGACCTGATGTGCCGCCCAGCAAGAAGCCGCGCGCCTGCATGTCACCCGCTGCCCAGGCCAGGTCGCCAATGCGCTGGAAGCCGAACATCGAGTAGTACACGTAGAAGGGCACCATGATGCGGTTGCTCGTCGAGTGAGAGGTAGCTGCCGCAATCCAAGAACTCATGCCACCGGCTTCGTTAATGCCCTCTTGCAGAATCTGCCCTTTGGTGTCTTCCTTGTAGTACATCACCTGGTCTTTATCGACCGGGGTGTACTGCTGGCCTGCGGGGTTGTAGATGCCGACCTGGCGAAACAGCCCTTCCATGCCAAAGGTGCGGGCCTCATCTACGAGGATAGGCACTACGCGCGGGCCTAAAGCCTGGTCGCGCAGGAGCTGCGTGAGGAAGCGCACATAGGCTTGCGTGGTGGATATTTCGCGGCCCTCAGCGGTGGGCTCCATGACGTTTTTAAACACGTCGAGCGAAGGCACGGTAAAGCTCTCATCAGCCTTGACGCGGCGGTGCGGCAGGTAGCCGCCCAGGGCCTTGCGGCGCTCGTGCAGGTACTTCATCTCGGGCGTATCGTCCGCAGGTTTGTAAAACGGCAGCTCGGCAATCTGGCTGTCGGGGATGGGGATGTTAAAGCGATCGCGAAAGGCTTTGATGTCTTCGTCGCTCAGCTTCTTGGTCTGGTGCACCGTGTTTTTGCCCTCACCAATTTTGCCCATACCAAAACCTTTGACGGTTTTAATCAGCAGCACGGTCGGCTCGTTTTTATGTTTGACGGCTTTGTCAAATGCGGCGTAGACCTTTTGCGCGTCGTGGCCACCTCGGCGCAGGTTCCAGATTTCGTCGTCGCTCATGTGCGCCACCATCTCTAGCGTGCGGGGGTCGCGGCCAAAGAAATGTTTGCGCACGTAGGCACCGTCGTTGGCTTTGAAGGCTTGGTAGTCACCGTCGTTGGTGTCCATCATCAGTTTTTTGAGTGCGCCATCTTTGTCACGCGCCAAGAGGGGGTCCCAGTTGCTGCCCCACAGCAGCTTGATGACGTTCCAGCCCGCACCGCGAAACTCGCCTTCCAGCTCCTGCACAATTTTGCCGTTGCCACGCACCGGGCCGTCCAGGCGCTGCAGGTTGCAGTTGATGACGAAGATCAGGTTGTCCAGGTTCTCACGCGCGGCTAAACCGATAGCACCCAGCGATTCCACCTCGTCCATCTCGCCGTCACCGCAGAACACCCAGACCTTGCGGTTCTCGGTGTTGGCAATGCCGCGTGCGTGCAGGTACTTTAAAAAGCGCGCCTGGTAAATCGCCATCAGTGGGCCCAGGCCCATGGACACGGTGGGGAACTGCCAGAACTCAGGCATCAGCTTGGGGTGTGGGTAGCTGGACAAGCCTTTGCCGTCTACCTCTTGGCGGAAGTTGAGGAGTTGCTCTTCGGTCAAGCGGCCTTCAAGGTAGGCACGCGCGTATACGCCGGGCGAGACATGGCCCTGGATGTAGATGCAGTCGCCGCCATGATTCTCAGACTCGGCATGCCAAAAATGGTTAAAGCCCGCGCCAAACATATTGGCCAGCGAGGCGAACGAGCCAATATGCCCACCCAAGTCGCCGCCGTCTGCCGGGTTATGCCGATTGGCCTTGACCACCATGGCCATGGCGTTCCAGCGCATGTAGGCGCGCAGGCGTTCTTCAATCTCGGCGTTGCCGGGGTTGTGCGCCTCTTCTGAAGTCTCTATGGTGTTGACGTAACCCGTGGTGGCCGAGAATGGCATGTCGATGCTGCTTTGGCGCGCATGCTCCAGCAGTTGCTCCAGCAAAAAGTGGGCGCGCTTAGGGCCCTCGGCCTGGATGACGGCGGACAGTGCGTCCATCCACTCGCGGGTCTCTGTGCTGTCGGTGTCGTTGGCTGCAGAGCCGAAGAGGTGTTGGGGAACGGCGGACATGGGAGGTCTCCTGTTGTATCAGCGCGGTACGCTGTGCTGGGTGTTGTCTTGCTGCACCCTATTGGGTAAAGGGTGCCACGTTTTTAGATTACAGGCTCTATTATTCCAGAATTTCACCGATTATTTCAAATTATGCTTTTGAATTTCTTATTGTGAAATAAGTAAACTAATCAACGAGCCTGCACTACATGCTGCACTGGCAAAGAGTTGACTTCTGCATAGTCCACCGGCGGCACGCCTGGGTTGCCAGTGCGGGCTTTCATGCAGGCCTAGAATGATTCTTGATAGATCTGCTCACGATGGAGGTTTTATGGCACAACTGGATCGAACGGCTTTACTGGCTCCGAATGCCCACCAACGCTTGGGACTGGATCACGCCTCGTGGTTACGTGCCGTTAACCTAGCGCATCCCTACCAGCTCATGCCTTACGAATTGGCCGAAATCGAGGAGTCCAGTCTGACCATGGAAGAAGCCTTTAATGAAGGAAATACTTCGTTTGCCCCAGTGTCACCTTGGCGTTTCTCGTCTGGATGACAGCGCGCTGCACCTTGCCCTTGGCAAATAGACACAGTTCTGGGACACTCTGTGCCCATGAATGCCACCATCCCGCTCCACCTGTCCAAAGTCGAAGCCCCCTTACCCACCTGGGGCGATGCACCTACCTCACGTGCGCCCGGCTGGGTGTACACCGACGAGGCGGTGTACCAGCGCGAGCTGGAGCACCTATTTTATAAAAAGCACTGGTGCTACGTAGGCCTGGAGTGCGAAATTCCCAAAGCGGGCGACTACAAACGTACCCAAATCGGTGAGCGTAGCGTGGTGATGGTGCGCGAGCGGGGCAGGGCGGGGCAGGGCGATCAAATTCACGTCGTAGAAAACCGCTGCGCCCACCGGGGAGTGCAGTTTGTGCGCGAGCGCACCGGCAACGCGCGTAGCTTTGTCTGCCCCTACCACCAGTGGACCTACAAACTCAATGGCGACCTAGTGGGTCTGACTTTTAAAAATGGTGTGGAGCGGGTGGAGGCCGATGGCAGCAAAACCAAGCAAGGCGGCATGGCCGAAGATTTTCAGCTATGCGACCACGGCCTGACCAAGCTCAAAGTGGCCCGGCGCGGCGGCGTGGTGTTTGCCTCGTTTGACCACGAGGTGGAGAGTTTTGAAGATTATCTCGGCCCCCATGTGCTGCCCTACTTTGACAGGGTGTTCCACAAGCCGCTCAAGCTCTTGGGCATCAACCGCCAGCGTATTCCTGCCAACTGGAAGCTGATGCAGGAGAATATCAAAGACCCCTACCACCCCGGCCTGCTGCACACCTGGTTTGTCACTTTTGGCCTGTGGCGCGCCGACCAGCGCAGCCAGATGATCTTGGACGACAAGGGCCGCCACGCCTGCATGGTCTCGCGGCGCAACGAGGCTGCGGTAGCCACGGCCGCCGTCACCGAGGGTGTGACCTCATTCAAAGCCAATATGCAGCTGGGCGATGCGCGCCTGCTGGACGTGGTGCCCGAGGCCTGGTGGAAGCTGGGCGACATCACACCTACCGTGGTGATGATGACCCTGTTTCCCAGCCTCATCATCCAGCAGCAGGTTAACTCGCTCTCTACGCGCCACATCCAGCCCGCAGGCGTGGGCGAGTTTGACTTTGTGTGGACGCATTTTGGTTTTGAAGACGACACAGCCGAGATGACCCAGCGCCGCCTACGCCAGTCCAACCTGTTCGGCCCGGCAGGCTTTGTGAGCGCTGACGACGGCGAGGTGATCGAGTTTGTGCAGCGCGCCTACCAAGCCAACAACCAGGCCCGCACCATCAGCGAGCTGGACGGCCTGGACGTGAAGCCCACCGACCATATGGTCACCGAGACGCTGATACGCGGCATGTACGGGTACTGGCGCTCCGTGATGGGTATTTGAGTATCAAAACAGGCTGCAAGCCAATAAATAATAGCGTAAGCAGCTACTAAATAAATAGCATATGGATTTTAAACTATTCTCTGAAGTGCAGGCCCTGCACCTGCGCTACGCACACATTCTGGACAGCAACGACTTCGCCATCTGGCCCGACCTGTTCACCTCCGAGTGCATTTACAAAATCCAGTCGCGCGAAAATTTTGATGCCGGGCTACCGCTGTGCATACTGAGCTTCGAGAGCCAGGCCATGCTGCGCGACCGGGTGTATGGCGCGCAAAACACCATCTACCACGACCCCTACTCCCAGCGCCACATCGTCAGTGCGCCGTTGATTACTTCGGTTGATGGTGATGCGGTGGAGGCCGAGACCGCGTACCTCGTCATCCGCACCCACCGCGACCAGCTGCCCGAGATTTTGAGTGCAGGGCGCTACATTGACCGCATGGTACGGGCAGACGGTGCGCTAAAGTTTGCCTCGCGGGTGTGTGTGTTTGATAACGATCTGATAGCTAACTCGTTGATTAAGCCGATTTGAGGTTTTAGCTTCTTTCGTACTGGTCAGGCTAGTACTCAAGCCCGTGGATTTGCGCAGTTGTCACGTATGCACGGATTGGTATTCATCATCCGCCCTCATACTGGAGTACCAGAAATCGGTCGGCTGATAAACACCAATCCGCGTGCAACCAAAGCTGCGCGCTACCGGTAGCTTCGGCGTAGCCTCTCCGGCGACTACGGGTAGAGCGCTACCATGTGTGCGGGCGATTTGCATACACACAACTGCCAGCGACCATGCAGCTTCCTCTGTTTGGACACTTGCAGAAATACCACGCCTTCCTACGGGTAAAACATAGCCCCAAGCACACCGCGCATGCGTTAAAGTAATCGCGTCTAATCTTTCACTAGGAGTACCCAATAATGACCACCCGCCGTCTCGTTTTGTCCCGCAGCGCCGCCCTCGTAGGTGCCGCATCCACCGGCCTGCTGTTGCCCAGTTTGGCGACAGCACAAAGCAACAAAATCCGAGTCGGTCTGATGCTGCCCTACACCGGCACCTTTGCCCAGCTGGGCGTAGCCATTGAAAACGGCTTTCGCATGGCGCTGGCCGAGCAAGGCGGCAAGCTGGGTGGCCGTGAAGTGGAGTTTTTTAAAGTGGACGACGAGTCTGAGCCGTCCAAAGGCGTAGAAAACGCGACCAAACTGGTGCAACGCGACAAGGTCGACGTGCTGGTGGGCACCGTACACAGCGGCGTGCAAATGGGTATCCAAAAAGTAGCCCGCGAGTCTGGCGTGCTCAGCTTGATCCCTAACGCAGGCGTGCACGCCGCCACCCGCGCCCTGTGCGCACCCAACGTGTTCCGCACCTCGTTCAGCAACAGCCAGCCCACCCGCGCTTTAGGCAAAGTGATGATGGACAAAGGCCATAAAAAGACCGTCTGGATCACCTGGAACTATGCTGCCGGTGCAGAAGCCTTTGAAGGCTTTAAAGAAGGCTACACCGCAGCGGGCGGCACCATCATCAAAGAGCTGGGCCTACCGTTTCCTAACGTCGAATTCCAGGCCCTGCTCACCGAAATCGCCGCCCTCAAGCCCGACGCAGTGGCTTGCTTTTTTGCTGGCGGCGGCGCAGCCAAGTTCATCAAAGACTACGCCGCTGCGGGCCTGAAAGACAAAATTCCGCTCTACGGTTCGGGCTTCCTGACCGAAGGCGTGCTGGAGGCCGCTGGCCCCTCTGCCGACGGCATTATCACCACCATGCACTACAGCGACTCGCTGGACACCGCGCGCAACAAAGCCTTCCGCAAGGCCTACGCCATCGCCTACAAAGCCCAGCCCGACGTGTACGCCGTGCAAGGCTACGACACAGGCCTCTTGCTGGTGCAAGGTGCGAACGCAGTGAAGGGTGACCTCACCAACAAAGCCGTGCTGTACGCCGCCATGGAAAACGCCCGCATCGACAGCCCACGCGGTGCCTGGACCATGAGCAAGTCGCACAACCCGGTGCAAGACATCTACACCCGCCGGGTAGAGAACAAAGAAAACAAAGTCATTGGCGTTGCCGCCAAAGCGCTGGCCGACAGCGGCGCTGGCTGCAAGATGGCTTGAGTTTGAATGTGACTTTGAACCGTCGCCAGTGTGGCCTGTGGGCCGCTGGAGCTTTAGTGGGCTTGCACACTTCTGCTGCCTGGGGTCAAGCGGTGAAATCGCCATACTTGGCCGACATGCACTCGCACTACGGCCAGTTTTTGCCCAGGCTGTTTGGCTTTGACTTGAACAAGCATATGCGTGAGTCGGGCACCACGCTGCTGGCTTGGTCTATCGTGGACGATCAGCGCTGGATGAGCAATACGCCTGCCGGTTTTAAGCAAGGCTCCATCCCCAAAGAAGGCGAGCTGTGGGCCTACTTCCAAGCCCGCGTGGCCGAGTACGAAGGTCGCTTGACGCAATGGGGCGTGACCAAGGCGCTCACTGTGGCCGATGTGGATGCCGCACTCGCTGGCCAGCCGCGCGTGCTACTGGCCATGGAGGCGGCTAATTTTCTGGAAGGCGATATCTCCCGCCTGGATTGGGCGCACAGCATTGGCGTGCGCCATATGCAACTGGTGCACTACATACAAAGCCCCATCGGCGACCACCAAACTGCCGAGCCCGTCCACGGCGGCCTGACGGCGCTGGGGGCCAAAGTAGTCGCGCAGTGCAAACGCCTGGGCATCGTGGTGGACCTAGCCCACGGCACTTCCGCGCTGGTGGATGCCGCGCTGGACGCATCTGACGCGCCCATGGTGTGGTCGCACTCGTGGATCAGCCCGCAGGGCGGCTCGCCCAGCGACCAAGGCTGGATGGCCCGTTCACTGGCCCTGCCCACCGCCAAAAAAATTGCCGCAAGCGGCGGCGCAGTGGGCCTATGGAACCTGCGCGTGCGCAACGACCCAGCCTACCGTGTCAACAGCATTGCGTCCTATGCAGACGAGATCATGCGGATGTGCGAACTGATCGGCCCCGCCCACGTAGCCTTTGGCACCGACATGGAAGGCACCTGGCCCGGCCGCATCATGACCGGCTATGCCGACCTGCGTGACGTGGCCGACAACTTGGCCAAACGCGGCATGAGCGAGGCAGAGCTGAACGGCGTCTTCATCGGCAACTACGCCAATATTGTGAAAAAGACCATGCACTCTGCCGCTACGTAACGCCTAGTCCCCTGTTGCCTGCCACCTGTCGCCTGAAGCCTGCGCTGCATAATGGCAGCATGACCCTCTCCACCTACCTGCTCTACGTCGCCGCTGTTGCGCTCTTGGTGCTCACGCCCGGTCCCACCATGCTGATGAGCATGACCAATGCGATTGCCCATGGCGCGCCCAAGGCCATGGCCTCGGCCAGCGGCAGCATTACGGCGGCGCTAGGCATGATTTTGCTGTCGTCTCTGGGCCTGGGTGCCGTGCTGGCGGCATCAGACACCGCGTTTTGGATTTTGAAGCTGCTCGGTGGTGCGTATTTGATTTACCTGGGCGTTAAAACCTTCCGCAGCCCGGTCAGCAGTTTTGACCTGCCTACCGCGTCTGCGCAGGCGGGTGTGAGCAAGCGCCAGTTGTACCTGCAAGGGGTGATGGTGGGTGCCAGCAACCCCAAGGCGCTGCTATTTTTTGCCGCCTTCTTTCCGCAGTTTGTGGACAGCCAGTTGCCATGGGCACCACAGTTTGCCATCCTCGCGTTCACGTTTGTGGTGTTTGAATTCGCAACGCTTAGCCTGTGCACCTTGTTTGCCGCGCGCATCGCACCGTGGCTGCGCCAGTCGGGGCGTGCCCGGGTGTTTAACCGTGTGTCGGGCAGCTTGTTTGCCGCAATGGGGTGCTTGCTATTGGCTGCGCGCAAATAGCTTGCTGGATTAATACGTTTCCAGGTGCAAACGGCCTTCTTTTTTCAGCGCTGCGCCGAGCGTGTCCCACACTAAGCCGCCCTGCCGGGCAATATCGCGCAGGGCTAGCAGCACGCCTTCTTCCATGCTTTTGAGGCCGCAGACATAGAAGAAGGTGTTTTCGTCTTTGAGCAGTGCGGCAATGTCTGCACTGCGCTCGCGCAGCGCGTCTTGCACAGAGCGTTTGGGTTGGCCGGGCGTGCGGGAGAAGGCAAAGTTGATGTCGATAAAGTCTTTGGGCAGGCTTTGCAGTGGGCCAAAGTAGGGCAGCTCTTCTTGCGTGCGGGCCCCAAAGAACAGCATGAGTTTGCCATCCACTGGTTGGCCCGACTGGCGCTGCCTGCGCCGCCACTCGGTCATGGCACGCATGGGGGCGCTGCCAGTGCCGGTGCAAATCATCACGATGTTAGACGGCGCGTGGTTGGGCATTAAAAAGCTGCTGCCAAAGGGGCCTATCACTTGCACCGTATCGCCCACTTTCAAATCGCATACAAAGTTAGACGCAACGCCACGTACAGGCTTGCCTTGTTGGTCTTCCAGCACGCGCTTGACGGTGAGCGAGAGGTTGTTGTAACCTGCGCGCTCGCCATTGCGGGGGCTTGCGATGGAGTATTGGCGGGCGTGGTGTGGCTTGCCGTTGGCATCTTGGCCTGGCGGAATCACACCAATGGACTGGCCCTCCAGCACGGGGAAAGGCAGGCCAGCAAAATCCAGCACGATGTGGTGGGTGTCGTAGTCTTTGCCCACCGCTGTCACGCGCACATTGCCCACTACGGTAGCCGTGATCGGGTTTTTAGGGCCATGTAGATTGGTCACCGCTTGGGCGGCAGAACTTGGCGGTATGGTAGAGCCGTAGATGGACGATGTGACGGCCACATTGCCACTGGCCTGCGCGGTGGTGGTGCTGTCTACAGGCGCGGTACTGGTCGCCTCCACATCACCCGTCACACCGGCTTCAACCAGCTGCTCTGGTGTCCATTCTTCGGGCAAGTCGTCCCAAGTCAATTGCTCTGCCGGGGTGTAAGCCTTGAGTTTGGGCATGGTGCGCCAGTTGTCAATCGAGCCCGTGGGGCATGGTGAGATGCAGGCCATGCACGAGTTGCAGATGTCGGCATCCACCACATAGTTCATGTCGTCATGGGTGATGGCCTTGACTGGACAAATCGACTCGCAGGTATTGCAGCGAATGCAAATGACCGGGTCGATCAGATGCTGTTTGATGGCGATGGTAGTGGTGGTCATGGGCGGTATTTTATAGAGCGTTTCGGAATTTATGACACTGTTGCATCGCTACATTCGCTAGGTCTGGCACTGCTACTCCCCGGTGCTTGGGGTAATTGACTACGCGGCTGTGTTGACTGATTTCCCGTGCTGTGCCCGCCCTGGCACTTGGCCTGGACAGCTCCGCGGCTGTCCTCCGTGGCGGCTTATGGCCGCCTACTCCCCCTTTATGCCGCTGCGCCGTCCACGCCAAGCGCCAGGGCTGCGTGGGGGAATGGTTTGGGTTCAAACGGTTGACCGCCCACCATGGTCGCAAGATCAGGTCGGTGGTGCGCTCAGCGCAGCGGCATAAAGGGGGAGTTGTCGGCCCTAGGCCGACACGGAGGACAGCCGCGGAGCTGAGCGCGCCACCGGCCTGATCCCGTACAAGACTTCCCCAGTACCTTCGGGCAGACCCCAGTGCCAGAGAAAACATGTAAGCGCCGAACATCACGCAAAAGAAACGCGATCAATTAAACCGGATGTACACAAAGTCCGGCAGTTGGCGGTTGATACCAATAGCAGGTGGCGCGATCCAGTTGGCGTATTTGCCCACTTCCACTACACGGCCCATCAGGCTGGCTACGTAAGCGCGGTCTTCACGCGTAGGCAACCATGTGCCTTCGTTGGCCAACCATTCAGCGTCCGACAGAATGCGGCCCTCGGGCGACACCTTCACACCCGACAGCGCGCCGATGTTGCGGTTAAAGGCCTTGTGCGGCACGCGCAGTTGCGTGGCAACGCCCGCTTTAGCCAGCACCTTGTTCCAGCGCTCTACACCCGCCACCGAGTCTTTGATGTAGTCATCGCGCAGCACCTCGTTCAGGGCGTTGAGCATAGGCACTTCTTTGTCTACCAGCTCGCCGCCTTTAGCCTCCAGCACGTTATAGGTTTGGCCTTTAAGCGAA
>JAYVJV010000039.1:0-6768 GCA_043769005.1 Polaromonas sp.
CTGGCTGCCCTTTGACCACCCAATTTGGATTGTCTATTCCAGCGGCACCACTGGCCTGCCCAAACCCATCGTGCACGGCCACGGCGGCATCATCATGACCTTGCTGGCGCTCAAGAGCCTGGGCAATGACATCGGTTGCAGCTACCACCCCAACTCCTGGGGCGAGCGCTTTCACTGGTACAGCTCCACCGGCTGGGTGATGTGGAATGCGCAGATGGCTGGTCTGGCCACCGGCACCACGATTTGCATCTATGACGGCAACCCCTCGGGCAGTAAAGACAACGTGGACTGGGGCGTGCTGTGGCGCTTTGCGGCGCGGCACCGGGCGACTTTTTTTGGCGCAGGCGCGGCGTATTTCAGCAGCTGCATGAAAGCCGGGCTAGAGGTAACCGCCTGCGGCGACCTGTCGCGCGTGCGCACCCTGGGCTGCACCGGCTCGCCCTTGTCGGCGGACGTGCAGAGCTGGGGGATTGCGCAGTTCAGGAGAGTGCGCTCAGTGGGGGAGCGTGGGGGCGATTTGAGCGCCGCCGGGCCGCCCCAAGGCGCGAAGGCCCCCTCGGGGGGCAGCGACCCACACACAGTGGGGGAGCGTGGGGGCGACATCTGGTGGTGCAATATTGCTGGTGGCACCGATTTTTGCGGCGCTTTTATCGGCGGCAACCGCGAGCTGCCGCAAGTCCCCGGCCAGATGCAGTGCCGCCTGCTGGGCTGCGCGGTGGAGGCCTGGAATGAAGCGGGCCAACCCGTCATCGGCGAGGTGGGCGAGCTGGTTTGCACCCAGCCCATCCCGTCCATGCCGCTGCGCTTTTGGAACGACGCGGGCGACCAGCGCTACCTGTCCAGCTACTTCGACATGTACAGCAAGGACGACGGTCAGGGTGGGCGCAGCCCGGTGTGGCGGCATGGTGACTGGTTGAAAATCGGTGCAGACGGCGGCTGCATCATCTACGGCCGCAGCGACGCGACCATCAACCGCATGGGCCTGCGTATGGGCACCAGCGAGATCTACAGCGCCATCGAGGCCCTGCCCGAGGTGCTGGACTCGATGGTGGTCGACCTGGAATACCTGGGCAAAGAAAGCTATATGCCGCTCTTTGTCGCCCTGCGCCCAGGCATCACGCTGGACAGCGCGCTGAAAGACAAAATCAACAGCGCCATCAAAGTCGCTTTGTCTCCCCGCTTCATCCCCAATGCGATCTTCCATGTGGCCGAAATCCCGCGCACTCTTTCTGGCAAAAAGCAGGAGCTGCCGATCAAAAAACTTCTGCTAGGCCAGCCACTGGCCAAAGTGGTGAACCAAGATGCAATGGCCAACCCCGCTTGCCTTGACTGGTATGTAAATTTTGCGCGCCGCCACACGCAAACTTAAGGCCACACGAAATGCCAAGCCACGCGCGAAGCTACAGGCCTACAGCGCACCATACAAACCGCGCACCTGCGCATGGACGCGGGCCATGCCCAGCAACGCATCGGTGTACGGCGTGGCCACCTGCGTGAGGCGGCCCAGCTCTTGCACCACGGCTACCAGTGCGTCCAGCTCTACAGGTTTGCCCGCTTCCACGTCTTGCAGCATAGAGGTTTTAAACGCACCGAGCTTGCGCGTCACCAGGTGGCGATCTTCGGGCTGCTGCTCGATAGGGATGCCAATGCGCACACCGATGGCTTTGGCCTCCAGCATGACGCTGGAGACAAAGCAGCGCAGCAGCGGGTCGTCCAAAATGCGGTCGGTGGTGGCCCCGGTAATGGCGCTGATGGGATTCATCGTCATATTGCCCCACAGCTTGTACCAAATGTCTTGCTGAATCTGCGCAGACACCTTGGAGTCCAGGCCCGCTTGAACCAGCAGGGCTTGCAGCGCCTGCACCCGCGCTGTGGGCTGGCCCGAGGGCTCGCCAATGATGATGCCCTTGCCAAAATGGTGCTGGCACACACCCGGCGCACGGGTAGAGCAACTGGCATGCACCACGCAACCAATGATGTGCTGGGTGGGGATGTGCTGTGCAATAGCACCACCTGCATCGACCGACTGCAACGCATGGCCCGCAAGCGCACCGCCAAAGCCCTGCAAAAACCACCACGGCACACCGTTCATGGCAGACAGCACCGTGGTGTGCGGCCCCAGCAGCGGGGCGATGCGCTGCGCCACCTCGCGCAGCGCAGGGGCTTTGACGCAGATGATCACCAAGTCTTGCACGCCCAGCGCGCTGGGGTCTTGCACCGCCGTCACGGGGCTGTGCAGCGTGGTGCCCGCCGTGTGCAGCACCATGCCATCACGCTGTAAGGCGGCAAGCGTAGCACCCCGCGCCACCACGCTGACGCGTGCGCCAGCGTGCGCCAGTTGCACACCCAGCCACAGGCCAATGGCACCGGCTCCGTAGATCGTTATTTTCATGGTTTTAAGGGTGTTTTAGGGCTGCAAGTCAATAAAATAAAACGTAAACAGCTACTAAAATAATAGCATTTATTATTGCTTGTAGCTGTCGTCGATTTTGTCCACCAGGCGCTGCATGGCCTCAAACACATCGCGCCCGGCACCAAAGCGTGCGTCGTATTGCAGGCCGTCGTAGGTGGCGCGCTGTGCGATGGCCTCTGGTACCGGGATGGCGGGGCCCAAGGTGCTTTGCATCACTTGTACATCACAGGCGCGTTGCAGCGTCCACAGCAGCACAAAGGCCTGGGGCAGGCTGGCACCATAGGTCAGCAGGCCGTGGTTGCGCAGAATGACGGCGGGTTTATCCATCATGCTTTTCAGGAGGCGCGGCCCTTCGTCGGCGTGGATGGTGATGCCCTCAAAGTCGTGGTAGGCCACGCGGCCATGCAACTGGGCGGAGTAAAAATTGTTTTGCGCCAAACCGCCTTGCGTGCAAGCCACGGCCACACCCGAGGTGGTGTGGGTGTGCATGATGCAGTGGGCAGCGGGCAGTGCGTTGTGGATGGTGCTGTGCACCGTAAAGCCTGCCGGGTTGACGGGGTACGGGCTGTCGCTGAGCTTGTTGCCTTGCAGGTCGATCTTGATCAAATTGCTGGCCGTTACCTCGCTGTAGTGCAGGCCAAAGGGGTTGATTAAAAATTGCTTCTCACCCTTGCTCACACTCTCGGGCACCCGCACGGTGATGTGGTTGTAAATCATCTCCGTCCAACCCAGCATGGCAAACACGCGGTAGCAGGCGGCTAGCTGCACGCGCGCCTGCCACTCGTCGGGGTGGTAGTGGCTGGCGTTGCTGGTGCTCAGTTGGCTTGGCAGGGCGGCGTTCATAGAGGCTCCTTGTCGGTGATTTAGCTTTTAACAAACAGCGGGTGCAGCGAGCTGTGCTTGGCATCAAAGGCCTCCTGGCCTTCGTCGACCTGCACCGTCAGGCCCATGTGCTCGGTCGCCAGTAGATTAGCAAAATGGGCTTTGGCCGCCGCAGATACTGCGTGACCAGCTGCGGTTTTAGTAGCATCGCTGCGCCCCTTGCCCATGCGCAGGTTCATGTACACAAAGGCGTAGTCGCCCGAGCCGCCGGCTGCCCGGCCCGCTGGCCCGCCATCTGCCACGGCGAAATGCGCCGCCGGATAGGCCAGCACGCGGGTGCCGCCCGTGGGGTAGACCTGCTTGCCCTCTTCATCGCGCACGGTGAGCATCACATCGGCCATACTGCGGCACAGGGCCGTCATGTCGGTTTTGGTTTCAAGATTGCGTGTGTAGAGAATGACTAGGTGGGGCATGGTGTGGCTTTGGTGCGGGTTATGAAATTCTAGGCCTTGGGGGCTTGGGTTCGCATGTGATCTTGCTTGTTCTTCGAACGGATGGATGCCGCGATGCCTGTACTGTGCTCGCCATGGCACTTGGTGTGCACAGCTCCGCGGCTGTCCCCCGGCCTGCGGCCTCCTCCTTCATGCCGCTGCGCTGTGCACACCAAGCGCCATGGCTGCGAACGGGAATGGTTGGAGTTACAGCCGTTGACGACCCACTACGTCTCCAAGAGCTGGTCGGTGGTGCACTCAGCGCAGCGGCATAAAGGGGGAGGCGGCGGCCATAAGCCGCCCCGGAGGACAGCCGCGCAGCTGAGTGCGCCGCCGGCCAGCTCCCGTACAACACAGCGAGTGCGCCGCCGGCCAGCTCCCGTGGTACGCATGCCGAACGACTAGGGAGTGGGATAACGCAAGCCAACATGGAAGGAAACGACAAAAACGGGGATCAGAGAACTTCTATTTAGCCGCGCTCTTGTAGCTGGCCGACAGCGACCGCGCATTCGTGACCAAAATGTTCACATCAATGCCTACTGCGACGAACAGCGCGCCCAGCTCCAAATAGCGTTTCCCCAGCTTCATATCCGACGTCAAGATGCCGGGCGCTTTGCCTGCGGCCACCACGCGGCGGATGCCGTCTTCAATCACCTTTTGCACTTCGGGGTGGGCGGCATTGCCCAAGTGGCCCAGCGAGGCGGCCAGGTCGGATGGGCCAAAGAACACGCCGTCCACGCCCTCGGTGTTGGCGATTGCGTCGAGGTTTTTAATAGCAGTGACGGTCTCGGCCTGCACCAGCAGGCAGGCATCGTCGTTGGCTTCTTTCAGGTAGTTGGGGTTGGCGCTCCAGCGCGAGACGCGCGCACTGCCCGCACCCACACCGCGAATGCCCTGCGGCGGGTAGCGCATGGCCTGCACCATCTGTGCGGCCTGCGCGGCGGTGTCCACCATGGGCACCAAAATGTTTTGCGCGCCAATGTCCATATGCTGCTTAATCAGCACTGGGTCGCCAATGGCTACCCGCGTGACCGCCTGCGACGGATACGCCGCCGCCGCCTGCAGCGAGCCCAGCAGCATCGGAATATCGTTAGGCGCATGCTCGCTGTCGATCAGCAGCCAGTCAAAGCCGCAGCTTGCGCAGATCTCGGTGGCGTAGGGGCTGGAGAGCATCAACCACAGGCCGATTTGTGGCTGCTTGTTTTTGAGGGCTTGTTTGAAGAGGTTCATGGGGGTTCCGTTTTAAATGGGGTCATTAAATGGGGTCAGATGAGATTTAATTTGCTACATAGATCATGCCGCAAAGCTTACTTGATTGCCAATGGCGTGACTGGAAAAATAGCATTAATCTGCCCCGTGCCACTCGATCCAAAATACGGCGTAATCACCTCCACTGGTGCAGTGTAGTCCGTCCAGCCCAAAGCGCCCAGCAGCATGGCGGTGTCATGCATGTCGCCTTCGCCATAGCATTTTTCGTTGTACATGGGCAGCATGTCGATAAAGGTTTTCCAGTCGCCTTTTTCCCAGAGTTCTACCACTTTGTGATCGACTTGTTCCAAAAACGCGTTGTAGGTTTTAAAGGCAAACTCGGGTGCGCGACCGTTGTCGGCAAAGTGGTGGCTGAGGCTCCCGCTGGCAAAGATGGCCACCGTGCCGTCGTACTGCTCTTCAATCGCGCGGCGCACGGCCAGGCCAAACTGGCCGCTCTCGGTCAGGTCGTGCCAGTCGCACCAGGCGCTGACGCAGATCACTTTGTAATGTTGGTCGGCGTTCATGTAGCGCATGGGCACCAGGGTGCCGTATTCCAGCTCTAGCGTGGTGTCGCTGTGGGCGCGGCTTTTGATGCCCATGGCGTTGGCCATGTCGGCCATCAGGTGGCCCAGCGCCGGATTGCCGGGGTATTCATACGGCATGTTTTTGATGAAGTGCGGCAGCTCGTTGCTGGTGTACACGCCTTTAAAAGCCGGGCCGCAGTTGATGTGGTATTCGCTGTTGACCTGCCAGTGCACGTCAAACACCACGATGGTGTCTACGCCCAGCGCGCGGCAGCGCCGGTCAATCTCTTTGTGCCCTGCAATGGCCGCGTCGCGCTTGCCAAAATGCGGGCCGGGGAATTCACACAGGTACATGGAAGGTACGTGGGTGATTTTGGCGGCGAGGGCGAGGGTTCCCATGGTAAATGTCTCAGACGGTGCGGTGTTTTAAGGACAAATCAAATCGAGCTTGGGGAAGTACGTCTTGTAGCGCGCCGCATCGCGGGTGAGAAGTTGCCAACCTTCGGTCTGCGCTTGAGCCCCGATAAAAAAGTCTGGCAACACACCGGTTTTACCGCCACCACGCTGGCGGTATTGCACAAAGGCTTTTGCAGCGGCTAATGCTGCGGCCGTGTCCAGTGGTTTGATGTCTACTTTGGTGTCTTGCAGAAAAGCATCAATTTGCGTCTGGGTTTGGCGGTGTGAGCACAGCTCGGCATACACCACGATATTGATGCATAGCTGCCCGCGTTCACGCGCTGCAACGATTTGCCGTGCTGACCAGTGCATCCAGATGGGATCGGCTTTGAGCACATCAACGATGACATTGGTGTCCAGTAGCACTGCACTCATGCCTGGTTCCAATCATCGCCACGCGTCATACGCATCAGCTCGTCCGTGCTCATGCCGCCTTTGACAACACCAATCCACTTGGCCAGGGGGTCGCCCGTCGGGATGGGCAAGGGCTCTTTGTCTGCAACCATGAGTTTGCGCAGCGCCATTACCGTAGCCTCTGATTTGGATACGCCGTGGCGTTTGCAATAAGCCAAAAATTCATTTTCGAGTTGTAGTGGAAGGCGAAGGCTGAGCATGGGGCAGTCCTCAATAAATGTAAGACAATTAAGTTAATTATTGTAGTGCAATTATTAATATTTGTCATACACCCCAATGCGGAATGTGATGGTTGCCTAGCGACACCGCCACATTCTTCGGCTCCAAAAACACCTCATAGCTCCAGGTGCCGCCCTCGCGCCCGGTGCCGCTGGCCTTGGTGCCGCCGAAGGGCTGG
>JAYVJV010000040.1:0-3862 GCA_043769005.1 Polaromonas sp.
GCGTTATTGCTCTGTTTTGTTGCTATGCATCATGCGGACCTCTTTAATCAGTCCGCACGCCAGCCAAGCTAGGATGGCGACCGTCAAACCCCCAAAAAAAACGGCTTCAACCCAGTTATTGCCATTCATGATGCTCTCCTTACAGTGATGCTCAGGACCCATTATTGGGTATGATTTGCTGCATTGCAATATATTTTGCTCAGCATGCCAAATAATTCCGTATGCCCGTCACGGCCAAGGCCCCATGGCGGGGTCGTGCATGTGACCTTGCATTGCCAATAGATGCACTTTATTGGACCGAAAACGGTGAAGGAATCGCGTCTTTCGGGTAGTCGGTTGAATAAAACCGCTCCCAATATTGGACTTGATCCGCCTTGGCATTCGCGTGTTGCGGCGCGATAATTTACAATCGTGCCTTTGATGCTCGCCTCGCCAGAATGACCGCCCGCCTCAGGGAAATCCCCTACAACTACACCTCGTTCTCCGACCGCGAGATCGTGTTGCGGCTGCTCGGCGCACGGGCTTGGGAACTGCTGGGCCGGCTGCGCGGCGAGCGCCAGACCGGCCGCTCGGCACGCATGCTCTACGAGGTGCTGGGCGACATCTGGGTAGTGCAGCGCAACCCCTATTTGCAAGACGATCTGCTGGACAACCCCAAAAGACGCAAACAGTTGGCCGACGCGCTGGAGCACCGCCTGAACGAGGTAGAAAAGCGCCGCACTCCCGACAGCGACAGCGTGCGCGATGCCAAGGTGGGCGAGCTGCTGGTGGCTGCCAAGGCCTGCTTGAAGGCGTTTTACGAGTCGTTCTCGCAGGTGTACGACCTGCGCAAGCGCACTGCCAGCGTGCTGCGCAAAGTCACCGCCAAAGACAACATCAAATTTGACGGCCTCTCGCGCGTGAGCCACGTCACCGACGCAACCGACTGGCGCGTGGAATATCCGTTTGTGGTGCTCACGCCCGATACCGAGGCCGAGATGGCGCGCATGGTCAAGGCCTGCATCGAGCTGGGTCTGACCATCATCCCGCGTGGCGGCGGCACCGGCTACACCGGCGGGGCTATTCCGCTCACCTGGAAGTCGGCCGTCATCAACACCGAAAAGCTGGAGGCTATGACCGAGGTGGAAAAGGTCTTGCTGCCCGGCCTGCTGGAACCCGTCGCCACCGTGTGGACTGAGGCCGGTGTGGTGACCCAACGCGTGGCCGACGCAGCCGACCGCGCAGGCTTTGTGTTCGCCGTAGACCCCACCAGTGCCGAGGCCAGTTGCATCGGCGGCAACATCGCCATGAACGCGGGCGGTAAAAAAGCCGTGCTCTGGGGCACGGCGCTGGACAATCTGGCGAGCTGGCGCATGGTGACCCCCGACGCGCAGTGGCTAGAAGTCACCCGCATCAACCACAATCTGGGCAAGATCCATGATGCCGAGCTGGCCAGCTTTGAACTGAAATATTTCGACGCGGGCGGCAAAAAGCTTTTAAAAACCGAGCGCTTGGACATCCCCGGCAAAACCTTCCGCAAAGAAGGCCTGGGCAAGGACGTGACCGACAAGTTTTTAAGCGGCCTGCCGGGCATTCAAAAAGAAGGCTGCGACGGCCTGATCACTAGCGCGCGCTGGATTTTGCACAAAATGCCGCAGCACACCCGCACCGTGTGCCTGGAGTTTTTTGGCAATGCCAAAGACGCAGTGCCCAGCATCGTTGAGATCAAAGACTATATGTTCGCCGAGCAAAAGCGCACGGGTGTGCTGCTAGCAGGCTTGGAGCATCTGGATGACCGCTATCTGAAAGCCGTGGGCTACGCTACCAAAAGCAAACGCGGCGGCCTGCCCAAAATGGTGCTGTTTGGCGACATTGCCGGGGACGATGCCGATGTGGTGGCTCGTACCACCAGCGAGGTGGTGCGCATAGCCAACTCCCGCAGTGGTGAAGGCTTTATTGCTATCAGTCCAGAAGCACGCAAGAAATTTTGGCTCGACCGCAAACGCACCGCAGCCATCAGCAAGCACACCAACGCCTTCAAGATCAACGAAGACGTGGTGATCCCACTGCCGCGCATGGCCGAGTACACCGATGGTATTGAGCGCATCAACATCGAGCTGTCTCTGCGCAACAAAATCAAACTCTGCGATGAGCTGCAGGCATTTTTTGCGCGCGGTAATTTGCCGCTGGGCAAGCACGACGATGCGCTGGACATTCCCTCGCCCGAGCTGCTGCAAGACCATATCGCCCAAGCGCTGGCCTTGGTCAAAGAGGTGCGCAATGTATGGGCCGGTTGGTTGCACACGGTAGACGCTAACTTTGCCCAGCTGCAAGACCACAGCCTGCGCGCCAGCTGGAAGACGCAGCTACGCGCCCCTCTGGCCAATATCTTCACGGGCAACGCCTTCAAGCCCATCCTGGACGAATGCCAGGCCATCCATAAGCGCGTGCTCAAAGGACGCGTATGGGTAGCGCTGCACATGCATGCGGGTGATGGCAACGTGCACACCAATATCCCTGTGAACAGCGACGACTACGAGATGCTGCACACAGCGCACGAAGCCGTAGCGCGCATCGTGACGCTGGCGCGCAGCCTGGACGGCGTGATTTCGGGCGAGCACGGTATTGGCATCACCAAGCTGGAGTTTTTGACCGACGCGGAGATCAAACCGTTTGCCGATTACAAGGCCAAAATTGACCCCGAGGGTCGCTTTAACAAAGGTAAGTTGCTACGAAATAAGGAGCTGCTTACGCCATATTTTATTGGGCTAGAGGCCAATAAAGCATCTAAAACACAGCCTGGCGAAGCGCTGTTTGCCGACCTGACCAACGCCTACACCCCCAGCTTCGGTTTGATGGGCCACGAGTCGCTCATCATGCAGCAAAGCGACATCGGCGCGATTGCCGACAGCGTGAAAGACTGTCTGCGTTGCGGCAAGTGCAAACCCGTCTGCGCCACCCATGTGCCGCGTGCCAACCTGCTGTACAGCCCGCGCAACAAAATCCTCGCCACCTCTCTTTTGGTCGAAGCCTTTTTGTACGAAGAGCAAACCCGCCGGGGCATATCCATCAAACACTGGGAAGAGTTTGAAGACGTGGCCGACCACTGCACGGTGTGCCACAAGTGCCTCAACCCCTGCCCAGTAGACATTGATTTTGGCGAGGTGTCGATGAACATGCGCAACCTGCTGCGCAAGATGGGCCAGAAGTCGTTCCGGCCCGGCAATGCAGCGGCCATGTTCTTCCTCAACGCCACCAGCCCGCAGACCATCAAGCTGATGCGCACGGCGATGGTGGATGTCGGCTTCAAGGTGCAACGCTTCGCCAACCAGGTGCTGCGGGTGGCGGCCAAGGCGCAAACGGCTGCGCCACCGGCCACCGTGGGCGCGGCGCCCATCAAAGAGCAGATCATTCACTTCATCAACAAAAAAATGCCGGGCGGTTTGCCCAAAAAAACCGCGCGGGCCCTGTTGGACATTGAAGATGCCGATTACGTGCCCATCATTCGGGACCCGGTCAAAACATCGAGTGAAACCGAAGCGGTGTTTTATTTTCCGGGGTGTGGCTCCGAGCGCTTGTTCAGCCAGGTCGGCCTGGCCACGCAAGCCATGTTGTGGCACGCCGGCGTGCAGACCGTGCTGCCGCCGGGTTATCTGTGCTGTGGCTACCCGCAGCGCGGCAGCGGCCAGTTCGACAAGGCCGAAAAAATCATCACCGACAACCGGGTGCTGTTCCACCGCGTGGCCAACACGCTCAATTATCTGGACATCAAGACCGTGGTGGTGAGCTGTGGCACCTGTTATGACCAGTTGCAGGGCTACCAGTTCGACAAAATCTTCCCTGGCTGCCGCATCATCGACATCCACGAGTATTTGCTGGAAAA
>JAYVJV010000041.1:0-3875 GCA_043769005.1 Polaromonas sp.
GACGAAGACAGCGTGGGGATACCTGCCACCGCGGCGCGTATCAAAATAGACAACGGGCTGGGCACGCTGGTGCTGCAAACGGGTGGTTCGCTGAACAGCACCGTGGGCACTTGGGCGCTGCCATGAGTGTGGTGAATCTTAATTTTGCGGGGGTGTATGTCGCGCCGCTGGCCACTGCGGTGCTGCTAAATTTTGGCTCTGCGGTGGCGGTGGTGCCGCCTGCGTATGCAAGCGTGGGACTGCTTGCGCCTGAGCCTGTTTTTGGTTGTGCAGTGGGGTATGACAACGCGGTTAGCAGGCCGTTTACTCGCAGTGCTGGCGTGGCGTGGCAGGCAGCCGCGGCGCATGCCACGCAGGCGGGTTTGCCTTGGGTGCGCGGGCTGGAGTTTCGCGCCGCGGCCGCGCTGCCTTGGGATGCTGGCCTCGTGCGTGATGCACTGGCTGCGCTGCCTTTTGTGGCCACTGAGCCAGCACGCAGTGCCGGACTGGTTGCTTGGGATGCGGGGCAGGCTTTGTACCGCTCTGGCACCGATTCTTTTACCGATCTTTTGCCGCGCCACTCGGCTGGGCTTGCGCCTTGGCATGCGGGCGTGCTGGTGGCGCGCGCGGAGGGTGATAGCTGGGTCCAGCTTGTGCCACTGCCAGTGGCCAAGGGCGGGGCTTGGCAGGAGGCGCAGGCGCTGAGTCGGCGCACAGATGCGCGCTTTGCAGTGGCCGTGCCGTATTTGCGCCACGCGGTAGTACCTTGGCAGGCTACGCGCCAGCCTGCCGCTGGACGCGAAGCTCCGCCTCTTGCGCCGCCAGCATACACCCCGTTTACCAATCTCGATTTTCAGTGTCGGTACACGTTGCTAAATCCGCGCGCTGTCTTTTTAAACTTTGGTGCGCATCCTTGCCCCAACCAGTTTGGCGCACCGCTCTATGTTCTTCCCGCGAGGTTTTATATGTCAGTGAATAATGTCTCTGCGCTGCGCTTGCCCGATATGGCCGAAGTGCCTTTGTACGGTGTGAATCTGTCGGCTGATGTGGGCAGCTTTGCTTGGTCATTTAGCGCTACCGGGCCAGACGCGCTGATGGGCTTGCTTGCGCCTGTCGGCGGCGCGCCAGTGCAGATCAAACTGGTGTTAAACGGGCTTGAATGGCGCTTTGTGGTGGACAGCAGGCGGCGCAGCCATGAATTTGGCCGCAAGAGTGTGCAGATTACAGGGCGCAGCGTGACCGCGCTGCTGAGCGCACCGTTCTCGCGCGAGCAGCAGTATCTAAACTCCACCGCGCAAACAGCGCAGCAGTTGGCTTTGCAAGCCCTGAGCGCCAGCGGCGCGGGGCTAGACTGGGGCTTGGACGATTGGCTTGTGCCTGCGGGGGCTTGGTCGCACACGGGCGCGCCTTTGTCGGCTGTGCAGGCGATTGCGCAAGCGGCTGGGGGCTATGTGCAAAGCCACCGCAGCCTGCCTACCCTACTGGTGCGCCACCCTTACCCCACGCTGCCAGGCGGTGTGCCGGGTGGGCCATGGAACTGGGGCGGGGCTTTTGCGGCGGATGTGGCGCTTACGCCTGATGCGGTGATTACCGATGGCATTGAGCAGCAAGATTCGGTGGCAGTCAATGGCGTGTATGTCTCTGGCACGTCGCAGGGCGTGGTGGTGCTGGTCAAGCGCACTGGCACGGCGGGCGAGCTGCTGGGGGCGCTGGTGACCGACCCGTTGATTACGCATGTAACCGCGGCCACGCAGCGCGGGCTGGCGGTGCTGGGGGCAGCGGGGGCTAAATACTTGCAAACGCTGCAACTGCCCGTGCTGACGGGCGGTGCAAACCCGGGCGTGTTAGATGTTGGCCAACTGGTGCAGGTCAACGACACCGTGCCTTGGCGCGGACGGGTGCGCTCGGTTTCTGTGTCGGCCAGCAGCCCCAGTTTGCGCCAGACTGTGGCGATTGAGAGGCATCTATGAGCAATCCTTTTCGCTTATTTTTAGAGCTGCTGCCGCAGACTCCTTTGCTGATCGGCGAGGTGGTGGCCACGCATGGCGATGACACCAGCACGGTGCAATACCCCGGTGGTGGGCAGCAGCGGGTGCGAGGCTCGGGCTTTGCAGTGGCTGCTAAGGTGTTTGTGCGCTCGGGCGTAATCGAGGGCGCAGCGCCTGCGCTAGCGGCTTTTGTGGTGGAGGTATAGCACCGGACAAAAAAGGCGGGTAACTGAAAGCGCTGCGCTAACAGCTATTTAAGCCCCATTTCAAGCAGATATGACCTGCAAGTCGGACAAGCCCCGCCACTGTGTACACAGCGGGGCAAGCCTACCATATTTCCCAACAGGAAAGAGACTTGCATATGAACGAAATACGCTGCGGGGCTTGCAATCGTAAGCTCGGCGAAGGACAATTCACCCAACTCATGATTAAGTGCACGCGTTGCGGCACCATGAACAACCTGAGGGCCGAGCGCCCCCAATCTGAGCGCCTAGAGCGTCAAAACCAACGAGGTAATGACCATGGGCATATCAATTCAAGACCAAGCTAAGGCTAAATCATTTTTAGGCTGGGTGGGCGGCAAAAGCCAGCTCACCAAGACCATCATCCCGCTTATTCCCCAGCACAAGGGCTATGTAGAGGTATTTGCGGGGGCTGCTTGGATGCTTTTTCGCAAGCCGCCAAGCGATGTGGAGATCATCAATGACCTCAACCGTGACCTGACCACGCTTTACAAGGTGGTACAGCTTCACCTTGAGGAGTTTCTGCGCTACTTTAAGTGGATTTTGGTGAGCCGCGAGGAGTTTGAGCGGTTCAAGGTGCTCGATCCTGAGCAGATGACGGATATTCAGCGGGCAGCGCGGTTCTTTTACTTGATCAAAGGCGGGTTCGGTTCGCGGGTGACGAACCCGAGCTTTGGGATTGGTGCAACGCAAAAGCCTCGGATTAATCTGTTGCGCTTGGAGGAGGATTTGAGCGAGGCGCATATGCGGCTGTCTCGGGTTTTTGTGGATAACAGGCCGTATGGGGATTGCATCAAGCGCTTTGATAGGCCGACCACGTTTTTCTATGTTGATCCGCCCTACTACGACTGCGAGGAATACTACGGTAAAAACATGTTCGCAAAGGCCGATTTTGAGCGCCTACGTGACCTACTGTCTGATGCCAAGGGCAAATGGATCGTGTCGATTAACGACGTGCCGGAAATACGGGCTCTCTTCAGGGGCTTTGAAATCAAGCCTGTGGCCACCAACTACAGCGTATCGGCGGGGAAGCGGCAGGCTGTCACCGAGCTTTTAATCGCCAATTTCAAAATGCCTAATTAGAGGTTTGGTGGCGTAAACCTCAAAATTAGCAAATAAGCTAATTTAAGAATGCGCAAGTTGCTGGTCTCCACCAGAGCCGAGCGCTGTCTACATTATGTGTAGATAGTGCTTGGCTTCGGTGGCGAACAGAGCGGTACCGAAGGCCTACCAACCCTAACCCAGAGAGCCAATTATGAGCACCAACACTACTCAACAACAAACTACAGGCCAATTGGAGGCTTGCTTGTCCGATTACCTAATCGGCGCAACCCGCGTCAATCCAGCGCTGGCCATGGCCTTTGTAGACCATAAAGGCTGGGCGCAGGCAGCCCAAGCCATCATCGACCGCCGCGCCACCGCATTCCTTGAGTGCCTAGATGCGGATGTGCTAGGGGCCATCGCAAATGGCCAGATCGACCTGCCACGCTGCGCCGCGGCCGCGTTGGCCAACTAGGGCCAAACCAAGCAATAAGGCCAAAATCATGACCAAGCAAACAGAACCCGTCGCACAAGCCGAATGCATCACCCAGATTGCACGCCAGTACCTGTGCAGCGCCACCCTAGAGACACGCGACCGTGGCGAGCTAGACTTCCACGACGTTGG
>JAYVJV010000042.1:0-16769 GCA_043769005.1 Polaromonas sp.
ACCTCGGCGGCGAGGTAGTCTTCCACGCCAGCGGCGCAGGGCAAAAATAGCTGTAGCTGGTTCATAGGTCTTTCCTCAAACTCGCCGTGGCGATCTTGAGGCCTTCACGGTATTTGGCCACGGTGCGGCGGGCGCATTCGATGCCCTGTTCCTTGAGCATGAGGGATAACTGGTTGTCACTCAGCGGTTTCTTGGGGCTTTCTGCGGTGACGAACTGCTTGATCAGCGCGCGCACCGCCGTGCTGGACGCGTTGCCGCCGGACTCGGTGCCCAGTCCGGAGCCAAAGAAGTATTTGAGCTCGAAGGTACCGAACGGCGTGGCCATGAACTTGGCCGTGGTCACCCGGCTGATGGTGGACTCGTGCAGGCCCAGCTCGTCGGCAATCTCGCGCAACACCAGCGGGCGCATGGCCAGCGCGCCGTGGGCAAAAAAACTGCGCTGGCGTTCGACGATGGCATTGCTGACGCGCAGTATCGTGTCAAAGCGCTGCTGGATGTTTTTAATAAACCAGCGCGCCTCCTGCAAGCGCCCTTGCAGCGCTACATGGCCATCGGTCTTGCCGCCCTTGAGCGCCTGGGCATAGATGTCGTGCACCTTGAGCTTGGGCATGACGTTCTGGTTGAGCTGCACCTTGAATTTTTGCTGCGCGCCGCGCCCCTGCGCCAGCACAATCACGTCGGGCGTGATGATGTTGCGCTCCAGGTCGGCAAACTGGCGGCCGGGTTTGGGGTCGAGTCGTGAGATCAGGGTGATGGCCGCCTTCACGTCTTCGATGCTGCACAGGCAGGCGCTGGACAGGCGCTTGGTGTCGCGCTTGGCCAGCAAGTCCAGCGGCTGCGCGCAAATGGCCAGCGCCTCGGCACGCGCCGGGGTGCGTGCGGGCAGGGCGCGCAGTTGCAGCGTCAGGCATTCCTGCAAATGGCGCGCACCGATGCCGGGTGGCTCCATGTGGTGCAGCAGTTGGATGGCCAAGCCAAAGCGTTGCACCAGCTCTTCCACATCTTCCAGGGTGGTGGCACCCAGACTCTCGGCCAGGTCCTCAAAGCCGTCTTCCAGATAACCGTCGTCGTTGAGCGATTCAATGAGAAACATCAGCGCGGCGCGGTCCTCTTCGCCCAGGCGCAGGCCCTGGGCTTGGCGGTGCAGATGGTGTTGCAGACTGACATGCTCGGCACTCATGGCGCTGGCATCGGTATCGCCACTGCCTTCCACGTTAGACGTTTTGGCGGGTGCGTCGTTGCCCCATTCCGGGTCATCGGCAGCCACCTCGTGGCTGCCTTCGCCCTCCCAGTCGTCGGCGATACTGGTCTCGGTCGCCGCATCGCCTGTATCTGGACTGGTGTTTTCGGCATTAGACGTTGTAGATTCTGTGTAAGTAGCTATGGATTCTGTAGCATTATGTACGCCATCCCACTCAAACTCATCAGCACGCTCGGCCTGCAAACTGGCGGCCTCTTGTTGCACGCGCTCGGCTTGCAGCGCCTCTTCATAGCTTTGCTCGGCGCTTTCTTGCTCTAAAAACGGATTGTCTTGCAGCATCTGCTCGATCTCCTGCGCCAGCTCCAGCGTAGACAGTTGCAGCAGGCGAATCGACTGCTGCAACTGCGGCGTAAGCGACAGGTGCTGCGAAGTGCGGAGGTTAAGGCCTTGTTTCATGACTAGTGCAATAGCTCATCGCAACCATCTAAGAAGCCTACGAGCGCCGCCGGGCCGCCCCAAGGCGCGAGGGCCCCCTTGGGGGGCAGCGAAGTACACGCAGTGACGAGCGTGGGGGCCATACCAAGCGCCGCCGGGCCGCCCCAAGGCGCGAGGGCCCCCTTGGGGGGCAGCGCAGTACACGCAGTGACAAGCGTGGGGGCAACATAGTTCACATGCGGAAGTTTTCACCCAAGTAGACGCGCCGCACATCGGCGTTGGCCACAATCTCTGCGGGCGTGCCCTTGGCCAGCACATGGCCATCGCTGATGATGAAGGCGTGGTCGCAAATGCCCAAGGTTTCGCGCACATTGTGGTCAGTAATCAAGACCCCGATACCGCGTGACTTTAAAAACCCGATGATGCGCTGGATTTCGATCACCGCGATCGGGTCGATGCCCGCAAAGGGTTCGTCCAGCAAAATAAACTGCGGGTCTGTGGCCAGGGCGCGGGCGATCTCGACCCGGCGGCGTTCGCCGCCCGAGAGCGCGGGAGCAGGCGAATCGTGCAGCGTATCCACCCGCAGGTCTTTGAGCAGGGCGAGCAGGCGTTTTTCGATCTCGTCTTTGGACAGCGGCTTACCTTGCGTATCACGTTGCAGTTCCAGCACCGCGCGCACATTTTCAGCGACGGTGAGTTTGCGAAAGATCGAGGCCTCTTGCGGCAGATAGCTCAGGCCCAGGCGCGAGCGGCGGTGAATCGGCAGGCGCTCCACACGCTGGTCGTTGATGGTGATCTGCCCAGCATCGGCACGCAGCAGACCGACAATCATGTAAAACGAGGTGGTTTTACCCGCGCCATTGGGGCCCAGCAAACCCACTACCTCGCCTTGCGTGACAGACAGTGACACGTCTTTGACGACCTTGCGCGCACCGTAAGCCTTTTGCAGGCCGGAGGCCTTGAGTTGGCGCAGGGCAGCGGGCGCGGCGCTGGCGGTAGCTAGCGTGCCTGCATCAGGCTCGGATTTCACTTGCGTTCCCCACCCACCGTGGTGCTTGGGCGCAGCGTGGCGGGGGGTGCTGGGTTGCGTGTTTCGCCAGCACTCGTGGCCGCTTGCGGTGTCATCATGATGCGAACGCGCCCCGTCGGGTTGGTTGCACTGGCGTTGGCGGGCCCACCGACCACGTTGAACACATCGGTCACGTTGTCGTAGATGATTTGGCTGCCCGTGGTCTCGTCATTCAACGCGGTGCCCTTGTAGCGCCGCAGCACGGCGTTCTTGGTAAAGGTCACACTGTCGGCCTTGCCGTCGTAGTAAATCGTATCGGCCTCGCCCTCGATCCACTCGTTCAGACCTTCGCGCTTTTGCCTAAAAAAGGCGCGCTTGCCACCCGTCTCGGTCAAGGTGCCGTACTGGAAACCTTCGTTGTCCTGGCGTACATTGACCGTGGCACCACGCAAGATGATGCTGCCTTTGGTGATGACGACATTGCCAGTGAAAACGCTGGTTTGCTTGAGGTCGTCGTAGCGCAGCGCATCGGCCTCGGCGTTCAAGGGCTTGTTTTTATCGGCTTTTTCGGCCCCCGCCTGGGTGCTGAAAAGCGCCGCGCAGAGCGCGATAACGAGGGATAAGCCCAGAGGGGAAGTGGCGTGGTGTGGCATGGCGGCATGAATCTTGCTGCCGCCATTGTAGTCTGCGTTGCCGCAGAGTTTTTAGCGTGTCAGGGACACGATCCGATCACCGGGTAACGCCAAGCGCAGTTCCACCAATTCACCGCCTACGCGCAAGGGCGGAAAGCCCACCGCATCTACGTTGATGGGCGTGGCGTTGGCCGACACCGCTGCCGCCTGAGTTTTGGGCGTTTTGGCCTGGTTATCCCCACTGGGCAAGGTTTGGTTGCCGTTACAGCTTGACAATAGCGCCGGGCTACTGATGCGCACCTGTTTTACATTGCCCAGTGCCGCTTTATCCGACGCCGTGAGCCGCTTGCCTGCCGCGTCCAGCAGCTCCACACCGCGGGCCTGCGGAGCCCAGCGCTGGTTACTGTCTATGCGCCCCGCCAAAACGCACTGGAGGTCGTTGACGGTACTGGCAGTTTGTGCCGCGCCCGGGCCTGCGCCCAAAGCAAGAACTGCCCCTAGACTGGCCATCAGCATGGATTTGGGAAATAGTTGTACGGTGATAATTTGCATAGAACCTCCTGGAATCGTGGGCTGTATTTGACTGGCTGCTAGCGCCACCCGTCAACAACACAGTGCACGCAGTGTAGGCGGGCGCGCCACCACTGACCATCCCATAAATATGGCATTACAACGGTGTTACGCCTGTAGCCGTTGCAAAGCTTCGCGGTATTTGGTGGCGGTTCTTTCAATCACCAAGGCTGGCAGGGCAGGTGCGGGAGCGGTTTTGCTCCAGGGCTTGCCGCCGACCTGCGCTGTCTCCAGCCAGTCACGGACAAACTGCTTGTCGTAGCTGGGGGGGTTGATGCCAGCGGCAAAAGCCTGGGCATAGGACTCGGACGGCCAAAAACGCGAACTGTCGGGAGTGAGCACCTCGTCCATCAAGGTCAGCGCGCCATCGGCATCCAGGCCAAACTCAAACTTGGTGTCGGCAATGATGATCCCTTTGGTCAGCGCAAAAGCCGCAGCTTCTTTGTAAATGGCAATGCTGAGTGCTCTGATTTTGCTAGCTAGCTGCGCACCTATCGCCTGCTCTACCTGCTCATAACGTATGTTTTCGTCATGCTCGCCCATGGCGGCCTTGGCAGCGGGTGTGAAGATCGGCTCGGGCAGCTTGGAGGCATTCTTGAGCCCCACAGGCAGGGATACACCACAGACCGACTGGCTCTGCTGGTACTCGGCCCAGCCGCTGCCTGCCAGATAGCCGCGCACAACCGCCTCCACGGGAATGGGTTGGAGGCGTTTGACCAGCATGGCGCGGTCTTTGACCTGCGGCTTTTCAGCCTCGGTCACCACGCTCTCGGGAGCATCGCCCGTCAAATGGTTAGGGCAAATGTGTCCCAGCTTGGCAAACCAGAACAGGGCCATTTGTGTGAGCAGCGCGCCCTTGCCGGGTATCGGCTCACCCATGATCACATCAAACGCGCTCAGGCGGTCGCTGGCAATCATCAGGATGCGGTCGGTGCCCACGGCGTAGTTGTCGCGCACCTTGCCGCGTGCGAGCAGGGGGAGGGAGGTGATGGCGGAGGTGTGCAGGGAAGCGGTCACAACAAAGCTCTCAAACGAATAAGGGGCCGAAAAAAAGCCCGTCAGTAAATTACTGTGACGGGCTCCATATTATCGCAGGCTGGACAAAACAGACTGCCGTGGCAGGCGCTTAATGCACCACTTGCGCCAGCTCACCCCGGGCATACTGCGCCGCCACCACTTGCAGGCTGCGGCCTTTGATCTTGCTGGCCTGGCCTGAGCAGCCAAACTCCACATAGCGCTGCTTGCAAATCGCCTGGGCGGCGGCGCGGGCGGGCTTGAGCCATTCTCTAGCATCGAATTTGTCAGGGTTCTCTGCCAGAAACTTGCGCACCGCCGCCGTCATCGCCAGGCGGATGTCGGTGTCGATATTGATCTTGCGCACGCCAAACTTGATGGCTTTCTGGATTTCTTCTACCGGCACACCGTAGGTCTCTTTCATCTTGCCGCCGTACTGGTTGATGATGGCGAGCAGGTCTTGCGGTACGCTGGAGCTGCCGTGCATCACCAGGTGCGTGTTGGGCAGGCGGGCGTGGATTTCCATGATGCGGCTGATCGCCAGCGTCTCGCCCGTGGGTTTGCGCGAGAACTTATACGCGCCGTGGCTGGTGCCGATGGCAATGGCCAGCGCATCGAGCTGGGTTTTTTTCACAAAGTCAGCGGCTTGCTCGGGGTCGGTCAGCAGCTGCTCCCGCGTCATGGTGGCATCGGTGCCGTGGCCGTCTTCTTTGTCGCCCTTCATGGTCTCCAGTGACCCTAAGCAGCCCAGCTCGCCCTCCACGGTCACGCCCAGCTTGTGCGCCATGGCCACGACTTGCCGGGTCACGTCTACGTTGTACTCGTAGCTGGCAATGGTTTTGCCATCGCCCTCCAGGCTGCCGTCCATCATCACCGAGCTAAAGCCCAGGTCAATCGCACCCTGGCACACCGCCGGGTTTTGGCCGTGGTCCTGGTGCATGACCAGGGGGATGTGCGGGTACTGCTCAATAGCGGCGGCGATCAGGTGCTTGATAAATGCCTCGCCCGCGTACTTGCGCGCGCCAGCGCTGGCCTGCAAGATGACGGGAGCGCCCACTTCGTCGGCAGCGGCCATGACGGCTTGCACCTGCTCCAGGTTGTTGACGTTGAAGGCGGGAATGCCGTAGCTGTGGATGGCTGCATGGTCGAGCAGCTCACGCATGGAAACGAGTGCCATTGGGAGTGTCCTGAGAAAGTTGGTAACCGATTGGTAACTCAGGATTTTAGCGGCTCCCGCCCGCCCGGGGTTTTCAGGCCACTTGGCAGATTTTCAGCATATTGGTGCCGCCTGGTGCACCCATGGGCTCACCACAGGTGATGGCGTAGATGTCGCCCTTTTTCACGATGCCGCGCTTCTTTAAATGGTTTTCGGCTTGCTCCAGCGCGCTGTCGCGGTCCACGCTGGTGTCCATCAACAAGGGGCGCACGTTGCGGTAGATGGCCATTTTGCGTTGCGTGGTGACCTTGGGTGTTAGCGCATAAATCGGCACATGAATACGGTGGCGGCTCATCCACAAGGGTGTCGAGCCGCTGTCGGTCAGCGCCACAATGGCCTTGGCTCCCAGGTGGTGGGCGGTAAACAGCGCGCCCATGGCAATCGATTGGTCGATGCGGTCAAAGCGCTGGCCAGTAAAGTCGGCATCCAGTTTTACGTCTTCGGCTTCTTCAGCGGCCTCGCAGATGCGGCTCATCTCCTGCACGGTCTCCAGCGGGTATTTGCCCGATGCGGTTTCGGCGCTCAACATTACTGCGTCGGTGCCGTCCAGTACGGCGTTGGCCACGTCGCTCACTTCGGCGCGGGTGGGCACGGGATTGCTGATCATGCTCTCCATCATGTGGGTGGCAGTGATGACAAACTTATCCATCTCGCGGGCCATTTTGATCATGCGTTTTTGCAGTGCAGGCACGGCCGCGTTACCGACCTCAATGGCCAGGTCGCCACGCGCCACCATGATGCCGTCGCTGGCGCGCAAAATTTCTTCCAGCTTAGGAATGGCCTCGGCGCGCTCTATCTTGGCAATCAAGCCCGGTCGGTGTTTAAACTCCGCCGCAGCTACGTTGCACAGCTGGCGTGCCATTTCCATGTCGGTGGCGCTTTGTGGAAAGCTCACGGCCACATAGTCGGCCTGAAAACTCATGGCGGTTTTAATGTCGTCCATGTCTTTGGCGGTCAGCGCCGGGGCGGTCAGACCACCGCCCTGCTTGTTAATGCCTTTGTTGTTCGACAGTACGCCGCCAATTTTGACAGTGGTGTGCACGGCCTCGCCTTTGACGGCATCTACCGTCAGCACGATCAAACCGTCGTTGAGCAGCAGCACATCACCCGCGCGCAAATCGCGCGGCAGGTCTTTGTAGTCCAGGCCTACAGCCTTAATGTCGCCCAGCTCGGTGCGCTCGCCATCGAGGATGAATTTTTTACCCTGCTCCAGCAGCACCTGGCCATCAGCAAACTTGCCGACGCGGATTTTGGGGCCTTGCAGGTCGGCCATGATGGCCACCTCGCGCCCAGTGCGACGCGCTGCCTCGCGCACCATGGCGGCGCGGTTGATATGGTCTTGCGCCGTGCCATGGCTAAAGTTCAACCGCACAACGCTGACCTTGGCGTTGATGAGCTGCTCCAGCAGCTCTACAGAGTTGGAAGCGGGGCCGAGAGTAGCTACTATTTTAGTAGCGTGGCGGGGAATGCGGCTGTCCATGGAGCGACCTTTAATGCAAATAGGTGAAGGGCCAAGCCCTGGCCGGGGCTTGTAATAAGATTACATTGTCGCAGCAAAACGGTTACACGGCAGGCACGAAAAAACTACGAAACAGCGCTGGGGCGTGCCCAGGCCTAGCGCACCGGGGTCGCCACGGGGGCGGTTAACGGGGGTACAGCGGGGGCAGGGATGGGCTGCGCAGGTACGGTTGCCGGGATTGGCACAAAGCCAGCGCCCGGGGTAACTGGTACCACCGCTGGGGTAGCGGACGGCACAGAAACCGGGGCTGCGGCAGGGCGCGGTAGCTGGTTTTGCAGCTCGCTTTCTGCGATAGTTTCAAAAATGCGCACCACTTTTTGCACCCCCGTGGTAGCGCGTGCGATCTCGGTGGCCCGGGCCGCCTCACGCTGGGTCACCCGCCCCATTAGGTGCACAACGCCGCGCTCGGTCACCACTTTAAAAGAATTGGCATACAGGTCTTTGGCATCGACCAAATTGGCCTTCACACGCCCCGTAACCAGGGAGTCTGACAAGCGTTGGCCCAGGCTGGAGTTGCCCAGCACCGCCAGCTCATTCACAATTTTTTGCACGTTTTCTACCCGGCTTATCGCTTGCTCGGCGAGTTTTTTGTCGTCCTCGCTGGGCACCTCGCCGGTGAGCAGCACCTGGCGGTTGTAGCTGGTGATGTTGATGTGTGC
Source organism: Polaromonas sp. (assembly GCA_043769005.1). Classification (GTDB taxonomy): domain Bacteria; phylum Pseudomonadota; class Gammaproteobacteria; order Burkholderiales; family Burkholderiaceae_C; genus JAAFIP01. Next base: position 8,256 of record JAYVJV010000042.1, read on the forward strand.
ACGCTCAACCAGCGTCTCACGGATTCGGTTGGCCGCGCGCAGCTCAATGCCCTCATCTTCCAGTTGTGCGCCCGAGGTGCGGCGGTCGGTTGCCACCAAGGTGCCACCCAGCACGGCTCCGCCAATGACCAAGGGAACGCATGCAGACAAGGCAGAAAGAGCGCAAGCAGCTACTAAAATAATAGCTGTTTTACGAGAATTGAAAGAGGTTGAATTTGTCATATGCTGTCCTGGTCTCCAAGTAATTGGGCATCTACGCCATCGCAAATGCAATGTAGGGCCAAAAGGTGAACCTCTTGTATCCGGGCGGTACGCTCGTGCGGCACGCAAATATGTACATCGGTCTCGCGCAGCAGGCTGGCGATCTTGCCGCCGCCCTTGCCGGTCAGGGCCACCACGGTCATTTCACGGGCATGCGCCGCTTCAATGGCGTTAATGATGTTGGCCGAGTTGCCGCTGGTGGATATGGCCAGCAGTACATCGCCCGCCACGCCCAGCGCACGCACCTGCTTGGAGAAGATGACGCTGAAGTCGTAGTCGTTGGCAATGGCGGTGAGGATGGAGCTGTCGGTAGTGAGCGCAATGGCGCCCAGCTCGGGACGCTCGCGCTCGTAGCGGCCTACAAACTCGGCGGCAAAATGCTGCGCGTCTGCCGCCGAGCCACCGTTACCGCAAACCAACACTTTGCCACCACTGGTCACACTGGCCAAAATGGCCTGCGTGGCCTGCGCAATGGGCTTGGACAGCGCAAGCGCTGACTGGTATTTCAGGTCGGCACTGTCTATGAAGTGCTTTTCAATACGTTGTTCTAGCATGGCGTGATGATACCGCGTTCGGCGCGCAGTAGGAATCTGTGCGCAACACCTTTTGGGAGCATTTTAAGCCTGCAAGCCAATAAATCATAGCGTAAGCAGCTATAAAGTTAATAGTATCCACTGGCATCAAAAGCGGCTTTGAGCCACTCTATCTGCTGGGCCTGGCCGTCCCCTTGCAGGCTCACCACGTCAAAACGGCAGGGTGGCAGCGTGGGCAGCCGCGCCAGGTAGTGCCGCGCCGCAAACACAATGCGCCGTTGTTTGACAGCGCTCACACTGCCCGCTGCACCGCCGTGGGTGCTGGCGCGGCGTTTGCGCACCTCCACAAACACCAGCGTGCCATCAGGCGCACGCATGACCAGGTCTACCTCACCACCGCCACGCCCTGGGGATTTAAAGTTGCGCGCCAACAGGCGCATGCCTGCTTTTTGCAAATAGTCCAGGGCGGCATCCTCAGCCGCATCGCCCATGCGCTTGGTCGTCAGAGCCTGGGCGGGTTTTGTCGTTATGCTAGGCGTACCGGGCGCGGCACCAGGGCGTTTAAAAATCATGGGCGAGAGGGCAGTGGGTGAACAACGCGGATGGCTAACCATAGCGCATAAAGCAAAGGATACACGTTGAACGCATCACTTTTGACCGCTTCGTACGGCCAGGCCCTGCAGGTCGCGCAGGCCGCTGCGGGCCACCAGCACTACCCGCACGGCGCGCTGTACATGGTGGCCACGCCCATTGGCAACCTGGCCGACATCAGCCTGCGCGCCCTGCATGTGCTGCAACTGGTAGACGCGATAGCCTGCGAAGACACCCGCCACACCTCGGGCCTACTGCGCATCTATGGCATCACCAAGCCCCTGCTGACCGCGCACCAACACAATGAGCACGAAGCCGCCCAGCTCATCATCACCCGTCTGCGCGTGGGTGAGCGCGTAGCCTACGTAAGCGACGCAGGCACCCCAGCGGTGAGCGACCCCGGCGCACGCCTGGCCGCAGATGTGCGCGCCGCAGGCCTGCGTGTACTGCCCCTGCCCGGTGCCAGCAGCGTTACCGCGCTGCTCAGCGTGGCGGGCATTGCAGATGAAGATGGGGCCTACGTGTTCCAAGGCTTCCTCTCCAGCAAAGCCAAAGAGCGGAGCACCCAAGTGGCTGCCATCGCCAATGAAGGCCGTGCCGTGGTGCTGCTGGAAGCCCCGCACCGCATCGAAGCCCTGGCCGCAGCATTGGCAGCATTGGGCGAACGCCCCGTGACGCTGGGCCGCGAGCTCACCAAACAGTTTGAAGACATCGCCACCGTGCCTGCCCACGCCATCAGTGCCTGGCTGGCCGCCGACCCCCACCGCATCCAAGGCGAATTCGCCATCGCAATCCACCCCCGCGCTGCCGAGGCCAAGCAAACCACCGAAGGCCAGCGCGTGCTGTTGCTGTTGCTACCCGAGCTACCTGTGAAAACAGCGGTGAAGCTGGCGGCGGACATTACGGGTGAGCCGCGCAACGCGCTGTATGACTTGGCTTTGCAGTTGAAAAAAGAGTAATGCAAACCAAACAGCATCAGTACCAGATGTAGTTGCTTTGTAGTATATTGAAGACACTGGAGAATTACAGATGAAAGTGTTGCTTGCAACGCTTGCCTTGGTCGCCACGCTGGGGGGTGCCGTGACTGCAAATGCACAGGCTTACCCGGAACGCCCGATTACCCTCGTTGTGCCTTTTCCTGCTGGTGGCCCGACCGATGTCATTGCGCGGATCCTGGCTCAACAGATGCAGGCATCCTTGGGACAATCAGTCTTGGTTGACAACCAGCCAGGCGCCAATGGCATCATTGGCACCGCCCGTGTCGCACGCGCCGCGCCTGACGGGTATACGATTATCATCGGGCATTGGAGCACCCATGTGGTCAATGCTGGGGTATATCCTTACGCGATGGATGCGATCAAAAGCTTCGCGCCCATCGCGCTGATTGCCAACAACGCCTATGTCATTGTGGCCAACCCGTCCATACCGGCCACCGACCTGAAGGGCCTGATCAGTTGGCTTAAAACCAGGGAGGGCAAAGCCACTGAGGGCACCGCAGGCCCAGGCAGCCCACAACACATCAGCGGCGTGTTTTTTCAAAAAGCCACTAACACCAAATTCAAGTTTGTGCCCTACCGTGGCGCTGCGCCGGCCATGCAGGCCCTGGTGGCGGGCGACATTGACTTCATTATCGACGACCCCACCAATGCATTGCCGCAGGTGCGTGCGGGCACCATCAAACCCTTTGCTATCACCGCCATGCAGCGCCTGCCCTCTGCACCCGACATTCCCACGGTAGACGAGTCCGGACTGCCCGGATTTTATTTTTCGCGCTGGCATGCGATGTGGGCACCTGCCCAGACCCCCAAGGACATTATTTCCAGACTCAACACAGCCCTGCTAGCAGCCTTGGCCGACCCCAAAGTGCGCGCGCATCTGGCTGATCTGGGTCAGGAGATTTTTCCGCGCGAACTGCAAACACCCAACGCTTTGGGCAGCTACCAGCAAGCAGAAATTGAGAAATGGCTGCCAATCATCAAAGCGGCGGGCATCAAGGCAGAATGAGGCTCCCAGCCCAACCTGACGGCATGCTTGCCAAACCCGTCCACCGCCCCAAAAACCATCACTACCATGTGTACGTTGTCGAACTAGACGACCGTGTATGGAACAGCGGCAAATTTCGCCGCTGCAACCCCGAGTATGTGATGGGCAAACCCTTCGTCTACGTTGGCATGACCGGGCTAGACCCCGACACCCGGTTTGATAAACACAAAGCGGGCATCCAGGCCAACAGCTTTGTCACCGACTACGGTCTGCGCCTGCTGCCTGCGCTGTATGAAAAGTACAACCCGATGCCGTATCACACGGCTAAGGAAATGGAGGTGGAGTTGGCGATTGCGTTGCAGGCAAAAGGGTTTGGGGTATGGCAGGGATAAAAAGCAAAGTCGCTCGCTAGGTTCTGCCATTTGACGTTGCAAGGCGGGGCGCGCAATGGTCACTACGATATCCTGGTTGCTAAAGTCGAGGTCTTAATGCATTAATTTTTACCAATTAATGCATTAGTGGCGCTACAAAGCGCAATGTGAATTTATTTGTATTCAGCCCAACGCAGTGCAGTAATGATTTGTTGGTCTGTAGTGATTTGCAACAATAGAGCATGTAAATTACACAGGATTTTTATGCATTCCGGTTCTGGTTTTGAGTTGATTAACAGCGTGATGGATTTTGTTTTGCTGATGGTGTCGTTTTGGATGGCCTATACCGCCAAGCAGATGAAAGTGGGCGGTGCCGTTGGCAAAACCGTCAGCATGGTGGTGTACGGCGCTGTGGTGCTGGGTTTTGCGCATTTGGCAGAGACGCTGCTCAGCGGTTATTTTCAAGTCCCCAACACGTTAAACGAGCTGATCCACCGTGGCATCGTGCTGGTGGGTTTTATTTTGCTGACGGTGGGCCTGAACTCGCTGGGCCAGTCACTGCGCCAAATCAAAAAATAGGCGTTCTCCAAAGCCTGCTGTCTAGCCGCATTTGGCGCCAACACATAAGCACCGCACTTCGTCAATGCGTACAACATTAATTCAAGCGGTTCAGCAGATTGCACAGCAGCAAGGCTCTGGGTTGCTGATGGCGGTGGTGACGATTGCCGCGCAAGCAGACGACAGTGGCGACATGGTTGTCTGCATCAAAAACCCTGAGTTTTCCTTCTTTTTCAAGTCAGGCCAATTGGTGTCGGTCATGTGCCGTGGGCTTCGGGGCGGCACGGCCTTGGCCAGAGTCGCGTTTATTGAGTCGGTTATCAGAACGCAATGGACCCCGCTGAGCCCCAACAGCATGGCTGTGACCGACCATACGCTGGGCACGAGCGCGCTGCTTGAGGCGCTGGGTGCATCCAAGCTGGCGCCGCCTACGATACCCGCCAGTGTGGCGCAAGCCCATGCCGATACGGTGCTGGCGCTGCGTATGCGCAGTGAGGTGGTCTTTGCGCAGGTGATGGGAGAGCGTGGCGACGCTGCACTCAAGCGCATCCTGGCTCGCTACGATCCCAATAATGATATTGGCTCATTCACTGCCGCCTGCGTCGTTGCGCTGGCACCCATGGCGGGCGTGCCCAACGCCAAGGCCATGATGACTCCGCCGAAGATCAACGTGTAAACACCGTACTATTTCATTGGGGCGCGGGTTGTGACAGCGAAAAAACAGAAGATGCCCAGCCCCAGAGCCCATCTTCCCGAAAGATAATGGATGCTCTAGTTTGAAGGTATGTCCTCTAAACTAGAAAATATCTACCATTGTCTGTTGGAAGTAAATCCATGCCCTCACTTGCATTAGACCAGCTCACCACCGCCTATGACAGCTTTGGCCAAGGCTTGCATACCATCGTGATGGTACAAGGCTTGGGTCTGGATCGCCATACTTGGGGGGCGTTTGCGGCCCTGCTGGGCCAGCGCCACCGTGTGGTGACCTTCGATGCGCGTGGTGCAGGTCAGGCTCGCGATGCGGGCGAGCCTTTCAGCACACAAGACATGGCGCGTGATGTTATTGCGCTGTGCCGCGCATTGGATTTGAAGCGCCCTGTGCTCTTGGGTTTTTCACTGGGTGGCTGCGTCGCACAGCATGTTGCAGCGTTAGCGCCAGACCTGCTGTCGGGCATGGTATTGCTTTCTAGCGTAGCGCGCCCCAGTGCACGCACGGCCCAGCTACTGGCCCTTTGGCGCGATATGGTTCATAGTGGCGCAGACCGCGCACTGTTGCTGCGCAACCAGCTTTTGTGGGCCAGTGAAGACCAGTTTTTTGCACAAGACGGTGCCCTACAGGCCACCATTGATGCCGTCATGTCTCTGCCCCAGACGCATAGCGATTCTGGATTTATCCGCCAGGCCAACGCCTGTATCGCGCACGATGCGCGTCTGGCGTGCAGTGCCATCCGCACCCCCACCTGCGTATTGGTGGGAGCGCAGGAGCGGGTTTTTTCTGTTTCCGAGGTGCAAGCACTGGCCACACTGATTCCTGCTGCCAGCTACCAATGTCTGGACTTTGGTGGCCACAATGCCTGGCTGGAATACCCCGTCGAAGTGTCCACCGTTGTGGACACTTTTGTAACCCGTCTGCACTAGCGCCTGACTTCTGGGTACCGCCTGCCAAAGAATAGGTTCAAGCCACTGGGCCGTGTAAGAAACCTCTCTAGCAGCGCGACCATCAGGCACTATGGCATACCAAGCTCATTTATCTTCGCCGACCCGGGTTTTGAAATCCGTGGTTAAGTTACTGTGTCTTTGCGCTGCCCAGCTAAGCTATGTGGGCAGCAGTATGGCGATGGGTTTGATGGTAGCGCCCGCCAGCCAGGCGCGCTGTGGTGTCGCACTCCCCGCCCAGATAACGCCGCCTGCAGCCAGTGCCAAACGGCTAGAGGGCAGCCAGGTGGTTCGGGGGCACAAAGATATTGTCTGGGCCTGGCTCGGCTCACCCACCAGCCGTTACCCGCACAAGGCTCTGGGTTCGGTGACCCATGCAGGCACTTTGCATGTGCTGGCAAGCTCTGCGCAGGGTTCACTGCAAGAGCTGGTGTACCGACTGCCACTGAACCGGGTGTTTGAAGACCTGACGGTGCGCCTGGTAGACATCGATGCCGATGGGCGCGACGAAATGATCGTGATTGAGAGCGATGCTCTGCGCGGCTCTTCGGTGGTAGTGTTGGGGCTTCGTGCGCAGGCGCCCGACCAAGACACTGCGCAAGCCAAGCACCCCCAGCGCATTACCGAGCTGGCCCGCAGCGGGCCAACCGGGGGCACGTTTTATTGGCTCAACCCCGTGGGCGTGGCCGATTTTGATGGTGACGGACGGCTCGATATTGCCAGTGTGACGACCCCGCACGTCGGTGGCATTTTGAATTTGTACCGCTACCGCCCCCCGCTGCTGGAATCCTTTGCCAAAGTGATGGATGTCTCCAACCACCGCATGGGTGACCCCGAACAGGATCTGGCGGTGATCGTCACCCTGCCTGGACTACGGCCCACGGTCATCGTGCCCGATATGAGCCTGACTGCTTTACACGCGCTGCGTTGGGAAGCATCGGATGTCAAGGGCAGCACAGGGCGCTGGAAAGAGCTGGCTGACGTGATGACTTTGCCCGCCCGTGTGCAACGCATGCTGCCCTACCCCAACGGGGCCTGCGTGCTACTGGCAAATAACACCTGGCTTCAAGTCACCTTATCGCAGTGAGGCCGTGGCCAAATCACGCATAGGTCACCCAATCGGGCAACTCCTCCAAATGCGGTAGCGTGTTGTAGGTCACCAGCATATGCCGCTTGGGGGTAAAGGCAAACTCGCTGATGCTGCTGTTGCGAATGCGCAGGTTCAGCTCAATCGTGGTCTCGGGCGATGTACCCAGCACATGGCCCACCGCCGTGCTAATAGGGCCGCCGCTGCTGACGATGAGCACTTTGGCTTTGTCGTTGGCTGCGAACTGCTCACGCACATGGTCCAGGGCGCTGGTGATGCCTTTGACGAAATCGGGGTAGCTGGGCATGCCCACAGGCTGCGTGCTGCCTTGCATCCAGGCGGTCAAGCCGATTTTGAGCAGACGAAAGTGATGGCGGTAGACCTCTGGACTGCGCTCTATGCTCAATGGCTCTGGATGAACGGCTTTGACGACGGCTTCGCTGTCGTATTCATTCAAGCCACTCCATTCCAAAGGCTGGATGTCAAAGCCCGCACCTTGGCAAATGCCCGCATAGGTTTGCGCATGGCGGCGCAGCGTGCCCATGAGCACGCCGTCAAACAGCATGCCTTTGGACTTGAAGTGCTCACCCAGGCGCACGGCCTGCTGCTGTCCCAGCGGGCTTAAGTTGTCATAGTCGGCTGCGCCAAAACTGGCTTGGCCGTGGCGCACGAGGTAAAGAGTTCCCATAACCGTATTGTGCCTTTGCCTGCGTCAGGAGCCTGTCACGCCGGGGCTAGCACACGGTTAGAAACCTGTTTTTTCATTAAATTGGGGTGAAGTCTTTTAAATATATGCGCGAGCAGCTACTGAATATATAGCAGTAAATGTTGGCGGCAGCCTCACGGATGGGACAAAATTCACGGTTTGACACCGCTTGCAGCGATAGCCCGCTTGAAATGGGGGAGTTTAGCGTTTATGCTTATTATCTACACCTTCATCTTCCGTTTTACCCACCTTCATCCTATGCGCCACACCTTCACCGCTCTCGCGTTAGCTGCCTCCCTGCTCACTGCCTGTGGCAGCAAAGTTCAAAACCCCGTTTCGGGCCAATCCGAGCGCTCGGCCATGACTGAATCGGCAGAGGTCACTGAGGGCAAAAAGGGCCACTCGCAGGTGATGCAAGAGTACACCGCGCTGAACAACCCGCGCTTGCAGGCCTATGTGAACGACATTGGCCAGCGTCTGGCCAAGCTGTCGCACCGACCTACCTTGCAATGGACTTTTACGGTGCTGGATAGCCCCGAGATCAACGCCTTTGCGTTGCCAGGTGGCTACATCTATATAACGCGCGGCATCATGGCCTATATGGAGAGCGAGGCCGATTTGGCGGGCGTGATTGGCCATGAAATTGGCCATGTGACGGCGCGCCACGGCGCGCAGCGCGCTACGCGCCAGCAAAACGCGGGCATTGGCGTGCTGGCGGCCAGCGTGCTGGGCGTGCTGCTGGAGGCCAAGGGCGTGGGCGGCGCGAGC
>JAYVJV010000043.1:0-18151 GCA_043769005.1 Polaromonas sp.
TGGGTTTGAGCACCTGCGCAGTGACAAACAAATGCTGGGCCTGGCGGATGCCGCGCGCAGCCGCAGCGAGGCCGACTGGCTGGTGGGCATCAACGGCACCCGCGCCATGACGGCCTTTAACTCGCGCGATGGTGGCTTCTTCCTCACCACTGTGGGCCGTGTGCAAACGCCTACGCTTGCCGTGATGGTGGAGCGCGAAGAGCAGATCCGCAAGCACGTCTTTCGCGACTACTGGGAGATTCACGCCAGCTTTTTGAGCGAGGCGGGCGAGTACCCGGCCAAGTGGTTTGACCCCAAGTGGAAGAAGGGCGAGGACGCAGAGGCAAAAGCGGATCGCATCTGGAACGAACGCGATGCGCAGGCGATTGTCGACGCAGTCAAAGGCAAACCCGCCAGTGTGACCGAAGAGAGCAAACCCACCACGCAGGCATCGCCCTTGCTGTTCGATTTGACCAGCCTGCAACGCGAGGCCAATGGCAAGTTTGGCTTTTCTGCCAAGACCACGCTGCAAATTGCCCAGTCCCTGTACGAGCGCCACAAGGCCCTGACCTACCCGCGTACCGACTCGCGCGCGCTGCCCGAAGACTACCTGCCGGTCGTCAAGAAGACTTTTGAGATGCTGGCCGACAGTGGCCACAAACACCTGGAGCCGCACGCCGCGCTGGCGATTAAAAACGGCTACATCAAGCCCAGCAAGCGCATCTTTGACAACGCTAAAGTCAGCGACCACTTTGCCATCATCCCCACGCTGCAAGCGCCCACCGGGCTATCGGAAGCAGAGCACAAGCTGTACACCCTGGTGGTGCGCCGCTTCATGGCGGTGTTTTATCCAAGTGCTGAATACCAAGTGACGACTCGTATAACCACAGCGGTAGGTCACAGCTTTAAAACTGAAGGCAAAGTGCTGGTCAAACCAGGCTGGCTGGCGATTTACGGCAAAGAAGCCGCCGACGAAGTCACCGACGCGAAAGAGGGCGAAAAAGGTCAGCAACTGGTGGCCGTGAAACCCGGCGAGCAGGTGAAAAACGATGCTGTCGATGCCAAAGCCCTCAAAACTCGCCCACCCGCCCGCTACTCCGAGGCCACGCTTTTGGGCGCGATGGAAGGCGCAGGCAAGCTGGTAGAAGACGACGAACTGCGCGAGGCCATGCAGGAAAAAGGCCTAGGCACGCCTGCCACCCGCGCCGCGACGATTGAAGGTTTGATCAACGAAAAATACATCCTGCGCGAAGGCCGTGAGCTGATACCCACGGCCAAGGCCTTCCAGCTCATGACGCTCTTGCGCGGCCTGGGCGTGGAAGAGCTGTCCACGCCCGAGCTCACCGGCGAGTGGGAGCACAAGTTGGCGCTGATGGAAAAAGGCCAGATGAGCCGCGCAACCTTCATGGCCGAGATCAACGCCATGACGGAAAAAATCGTCAAAAAAGCCAAAGAATACGACCGCGACACCGTGCCCGGCGACTACGCCACGCTCACCACCCCCTGCCCAACCTGCGGCGGCATTGTCAAAGAAAACTACCGCCGCTACACCTGCACGGGTAAGCCATCAGGAACCCTCTCCCAGCAGGGGAGAGGGCCGGGTGAGGGGTTGGCCGAAAACGGTTGTGGCTTCAGCTTTGGCAAAACCCCTGCGGGCCGCACCTTCGAGCCCGCCGAGGTGGAGCAGTTTTTGCGCGACAAAAAGATCGGCCCACTGGAGGGCTTTCGCTCCAAAGCAGGCTGGCCGTTTGTCGCCGAGATCGCTCTCAAATACAACGAGGAAGAGAAAAACTGGAAGCTCGAATTCGACTTTGGCGAAGATGCCAAGGCCGCCGAGTCCGGCGAGATTGTGGATCTGTCGGGCAAGGAATCCCTGGGTGCCTGCCCCAAATGCGGCGCTCCCGTAAAAGAGTTTGGCAAAAGCTACGTCTGCGAGAAGTCAGTGCCCACTGATGCGCAGCCTACGCCTAGCTGCGACTTCAAGAGCGGCCAGGTCATTTTGCAGCAGCCCGTGGAGCGAGAGCAAATGACCAAGCTGCTGGAGACCGGCAAGACCGATTTACTGGACAAGTTTGTCAGCATGCGCACGCGCCGTAGCTTTAAAGCCTTTTTGTCCTGGAACAAAGAAGAGGGCAAAGTGGGCTTTGAGTTTGAGCCCCGCACCAGCAAATTCCCACCGCGCAAAACGGCGGCGGGTGCACCCGTGGCCAAAAAAGCAGCGGCTAAAACTGGCACTGCAGCATCCAAGGCTGCTGCGGCTAAAGCGGCAGCCAAGACGGCCAAGCCCGCAAGCAAGGTAGCAGCCAAAAAAGCCCCAGCCAAGCCCGCTGCCAAATCTGCCGCGCCGCGCAAACCCCGCGCCGCTCCGGCCACGGGCGCTACACCCAGCGCCGTGTTGGCTGCGGTGATTGGCAGCGAGCCGATTGCCCGCTCTCAGGTCATCAAGAAGCTGTGGGACTACATCAAAGCCAACAACCTGCAAGATGCCAAAGACAAGCGCAGCATCAACGCCGATGCCAAGCTGCTCCCGGTGTTTGGCAAGGCGCAGGTGACGATGTTTGAGATTGCCGGGATTGTGGGCAAGCACCTGGGCTGAGCGTGGGCGGCTTGTGCGCTGCCTGCTGCCGATGGATGAGGGCCGGCGGATAGAAGGACAGATGAACCGACGGATGCTCATCGGCTTCTATTTGCTATAAATTAAATAGCTGTTTACGCACTATTTTATTGGGCTGCAGCACAATTTAGCACTCAAACGCCAGCTTGTGAAAAGCTCATACAATCGCGCCGCGTTTGAGCGGGTTGCTCAAGCGGCGCGCCATCACAGAGCCCATCGCCATCACCAAAGGCAAGGCGACAGCAGCATGTCGGTTGGACAGTTCGGTAAATCGCATGGGGTTGATCGACCACAACTTGCAGCGGCTGGAGGCCTGTACGGTGGACACGCGCGGCTTGCGCGAGAAAAATGACCCCTCGCCTATGCACGAGCCAGCGCCCACAGCAGCTTGCATGACCTGGCCTGATTCATCCATGTAAATGACCCCCAAAGTGCCCGACTCCACCAAATACACGGTGGTGTCTTTGGAGCCCACTTCGATCAGCACTTGGTTATTTTCCATCGTGAACGATTGCAAGTAGCCCGACAGAATTTGCCACTGGGCAACGCCAATCGTGAGCTTCATGGTGTCCAGACCGTTATTGGTGTGCATGGCCTGAATCAAGCCGACCACCAGTTGCGGCATGCCCGGTGTGGCCGAAGGCACAATGCCGCTGGGGCCAAAGCCGGTGCTGTTGCCGTGGGTGCTGTTACCGAAATCGCTAGGGGCAAAGCTGCTTGCACCAAAGCCATTGCCGCCCGGACTGCGTTTGGCAATCACACGGTCATTGGGGTTCAGAGGGCTAAAACTGCTGCCAGGGCCATCGCTTTGAATCATGTTTAAATTATTGCATGGGTTTACCCTTAAATGCAAATTTTTTCGCAAAATTAAATATCTATTAGTTCTCAGTCCGTGTATTTTTCAACTGTGAAATTGAGCTTTTGATGTACTTTATCTGCCTGCTTGCAGGTGCGACATACGCCGACTCAGCGTCTGGGCGGCTTGGCGGACATGGTTGACCAATGTCGGCACCGCGGTGGCTTCGATGCGGGAAGCCAACACAGTAATATTGATCGCGGCGCAGACCTGCCTGTTGGCACCCATGACCGGAGCCGCGATCGAAGAAACACCCGATTCAAAACCGCCTTGGCATATGCCGTAGCCACGCTGGGTGTCTGCCTCCACAAGCGTTTTGAGTGCCTCAATGGTTGCAGGTGTGCTGGCGCTATAGCGGGTCAGCGCTTGGCCGGCATACAGCGTTTTGAGTTCGGCCAGTTCCATGCCCCCTAGCAGGACACTGCCAAGCGCCGTTGTGTGCACTGGCAAACGTGCGCCCACCTGAATTGAGTGAAACTGCGAACTGCTCACGGCCGCTTTGGCCACAAACACAGCTTGGCAGCCATCTCGAATGGCCAAGTGCGCTGAATAGCCTGAGTTATCTCGCAATGTCTCCAGGATAGGCTGTCCCAACTGGGCCAGCTCCTGCCCTGCCAAGTACTCATAGCCCAGGCGCAGCACACCAATACTGAGCTTGTACACTGGCCCTTCACCGCAGCGCTCTATAAAACCCGCCTGCTCCAGCGTTTGCAACATACGAAATACCGACGCGCGCGGCCAGCCCGTCTGGTGCACCAAATGGGCCCCCGTCAGTTCGCGCTGGTCGCGGGTAAAGTAGCCGAGCAACTCCAAACCGCGCGCCAGGGCAGGCACGGTATAGCGGCTAGCCTGCTCGGGTCGCAAGATTGCACGGGCTGCCAAGGCGGCGTTGTCAGGCTCAGGTGTCGTCATCATGAATTGGCCTACGTCAGTTGCAGCAAGTTATTGACTGCGGCCCCGGCCTGCAGCGCGCACAGGTGCCCGACATCACCCAGGGACACATAGTGCGCTCCTACAGCCTGTGCCAGTGCGCGGCACGCTGGGGCTGGTGTAATGCTGTCGAGCTGACCACAGGCAACGGTCATAGGCAGGCTGCTGGCAGCGCGCAAGGTCTGCAGGTCCGCCAGAATATCTGCTTGCGCCAGCAGGTGCGTGGCCTGAATATAGCCTGCGGGTTGAATTTGCGACATCATATGTACGGCCAGCGCTACCTGTTGCGCTGTGGCATGGCTACTGAGCAAAGCGGGGCCACGTAGTTGGGCTAATTTTTCAGCCCCATGGGTGGCCAAGGCCTGCAAACGCGCATCGCGTTTTTGGTTGCGAACTTCTTCACTGGCTTGACCATAGCCCTGTGCAGGGGCTAACAAGGTCAATGAAACTACCCGTTGGGGCTGCAAACGCGCAGCTCCCGCAGCCATGATGCAGCCTAGCGAGTGACCCACCAAACGCACCTGCGAAATGCCCATCACATCGAGCCAATCCCACAGGCGCTGACCATAGTCTTGCGCCATAGGCTGCGCGCTGTTGACCGGTGCGCTTTGGGCGTACCCTGGTGCGTCCCAAGCCAACACCCGACCGCGTGCTTGCAACGCGCCAGCATCTAACTGGCAGACCCAACTGGCTGATCCCGAACCAATACCGTGCAGCAGCACTAACGGCACTGACGACGTGTCCTGAGCTCCCGTTTCGCGGTAACACTGCACCCAGGCATGCGCGTGTGCGCTGCGCGCGAGCTGCACGCTGTGCAATGGCAATGATCGAATATGTTCAACTAAATTCATGGATTTCAGCGCTACAGGTGCTTCAATAGTGAAGCACTTATTCACTATTGAATTATGATGCACGAAGTTCACCTGTCCGACAAGTGTGTTTGCAAGCCGGAGTGCGTCTTTACGCGATTTGTACGCGAATTTTTTTGACCAGCGCGGTAGTCGAATAACCATCCACAAAGCTCAGCGCTATGGCTTGGCCTCCATAGCTCTGTACCAGTTTCGCTTCTTTGAGCAGCGCCATGTCGTAGTCCCCACCTTTCACCAACAGTTCAGGGCGAAGCTGTGCGAGGATCTCATAGGGAGTATCTTCATCAAACCAGGTCACCAATGACACTGACTCCAGGGCGGCTAACAGGGCGGCGCGGTCTTGCTCATGGTTGAGCGGGCGCCCTGGCCCCTTGCCCAGACGACGCGCTGACGCATCCGTGTTCAGTGCCACAACCAACGAGCCTCCCAAGGCGCGGGCTGCAGCCAGGTAAGTGGCGTGACCCCGGTGCAACACATCAAAGACACCATTGGTAAACACCACAGGCTTAGCCAGCGTGGTCATGCGCTGCGCCACGTGTTCACGTGGGCAGAGTTTTTGCAAAAATCCTGCGGGGGGTGTAGTGCTCATCGAGACGACAGATTCACAGGGGCCGCTGGCTGGTCAGCACGCCCGTGGCGATCAAGCCTTCGGTTTTCATGGCCAGTTCCTGGGCGAGTTCTTTGGTGAGCTCTTTACGGTAACGGTTGAGCTCCTGCACGGTATCAAAGCTGCGCTCCATCAGCAGACTCATATTGTGCAAGATACGGTCCACCACTTTGTTTTCCCACACAGCATCGAACTTGATTTGGGTGTCCAGCCACTGCTCCAGCCACTCTGGGTTAGGCAGGCGGCTTTGGATGGTGTCACGCGGGAACAGCGCCTTGTTCACATGCAAATTGGTAGGGTGCAATGCCTGAGCGGTGCGCCGAGCGCTGGCCATCAGCACGCCCACTTTGGTGAATGCGGCTTTGGCCTCATTGCCAAAATTTCCAATCGCCCGTTTCATATAGCGCAGATATGCACCACCATGGCGTGCTTCATCCTGGCTCAGCGTGGTGTAGATGTGTTTAATCACTGGTTCGGTATGCCATTCGCTGGCACGGCGGTACCAGTGGTTCAAGCGGATCTCGCCACAAAAATGCAGCATCAAGGTCTCAAGGGCCGGAGCCGGTTCAAACTCAAAGCGCACTGCATGCAGCTCGGCTTCGGTCGGCGAAAAATCAGGCCGAAAGCGGCGCAGATATTCCATCAACACCAGAGAGTGCTTTTGTTCTTCAAAAAACCAGATGGACATAAATGCCGAAAAATCAGAATCATCACGGTTGTCACGCAAAAACATTTCGGTGGCCGGCAAGGCCGCCCACTCGGTGATGGCATTCATCTTGATGGTTTGCGCCTGCTCGTCGGTCAATGCATGCGCTTCAAAACGTGCCCAGGGGATGTCCTTGTCCATGTCCCAGCGGACGGACTCCAATTGCTTGAAGAGTTCAGGGTAAAGCATGCTGTGCCTTGGAATACATTGTCAAATCATTGTACGCACAGTGGACACGGCTTGATATGACACAAGACAAATCCCCAATATGCAGTTGAATACGGGTTAATTTTATGAGCACTTGCATAATGCTACCATTTAGTCATAATGCTACCGTATAGTTTATATTTTTTCAAAACTTTATGCGATATCGCCCATCCCAAACCTTTCGGAGACTGCCCCCATGGGCTAGTCCCTGCTGGCGAATGGGCGGGCTCATCCGTTTGCTGCTGCGAAGCCTGCCTGGCGCTGTGCGCCCGGCTGCAATCTTGAAGCGTTGTGATTCCATCCCTTCCTTGTTCGCGTCAAGGCGCTTCGTGGCATTTTTATTCATCACCTGACACAGCGCATGTCTCACTTACCCAAAATTGCCGTGATTGGCTCGGGCATTTCAGGGCTAGGCGCTGCACACAGCCTGGTGGGCCATGCTGACATTACGCTGTATGAAGCTAGCAGTTATTTTGGTGGTCATACCCATACGGTCGATGTGACCCTGCCTACGCAACGCGGTGCTGTGACCCACGGTGTAGACACCGGCTTCCTGGTCTACAACACCCGCACATATCCGCTACTCATGGCGTTGTTTGCCCAGCTAGAAGTCGCCAGCGCTGCCTCCGAAATGTCCTTCTCGGTGCAAGTGCCTGGAGCCTGGCGCGCCAGCAACGGCCAGGCGCAGACGCTGGAGTGGAGTGGTGGCAGCGTGGCCAGCGTGTTTGCTCAGCGCCGCAATGTGTACAACCCGCGCTTTTTGCGCATGCTGTGGCAACTGCTGCGCTTTAACCGCTTGTGCAGTCAGTATGCATTGGCGAACCAACCCGCCCAGCTCCAGCAGCCTTTGCAAGACTTTTTGCGCCAACATCGCTTTAGCGAAGACTTTTGCCATTGGTATCTGTTGCCCATGCTGGGCTGCATCTGGAGCTGCCCAACCGAGCAAATGCTGCAGTTTCCTGTGGCCACCATGATCCGTTTTTGCCATAACCATGGTTTGCTGCAAGTCACCAACCGTCCGCCCTGGTACACGGTGCCCGGTGGGGCGCGTCAGTATGTCGACAAAATCACCGCGCAAATTGCCAACAAGCGGCTCAACACCCCCGTGACGCAGATCTTGCGCGATACACAGGGTGTGCGCGTGTTCAGTAAAAATGGGGTTGAGCGTTTTGACAAAGTTGTGCTGGCGACCCATGCGCCACAGGCCTTGGCTCTGATAGGCGATGCCAGTGGTGCCGAACGCCAGGTGCTGGGCGCATTTCGCACCCAAGCCAACCGGGTGCTGCTGCACACGGACAGCTCGGTACTGCCCAAGCACCGCAGCACCTGGTCGGCCTGGAATTATGTGAGTCAACCTGCCTCTTCGATGCCGAGCCCAGTGTGTTTGCACTATTTGCTCAACAAGTTGCAACCCCTGCCCTTTGAACAGAGCGTGATCGCCAGCCTGAACCCGCACCAACCTATTGCCAAGCACAGCATCTTGGGTGAATTTTCCTATGCACATCCTGTCTACGATGCACAAGCCATCGCTGCGCAACTGCGCTTGAATGACTTGCAAGGACATCACCACAGTTACTTTTGCGGTGCCTGGATGGGTTATGGTTTTCATGAGGACGGCTTAAAGTCCGGCATGGCTGTGGCGCGGCAAGTCCTGCAGGCCCTGCATGGGGCACTGCGCAATGACGGAAATGCGTTCTGGCAGGAGGCCGCATGAATGCCCTGCTTCTGAACACCCCCCCCGCCCTGCCAAAGCCGATGCTGGGCTTTGGCCAGGTGCGGCACACCCGCCTGCGCCCGGTGCGCAATGCCTTTGCTTACCCCAGCTACTTTTTGATGCTGCCTCTGCGGACACTGGCGCACACGCCTTACGCTGCGCTAGCACGCAATCGCTGGGCAATGCTGAGTTTTTATGATGCCGACCATGGCGACGGCCGCAGTGTGCAAGCCGGAGGTGCGCTGGCCTGGCTGGACGAATTGCTGCGCCGTGAAGGCATTTTGGATGCGCTGGGCGAGGTGTGGTTGCACTGCTATCCGCGCGTGCTGGGCTATACCTTCAAACCGGTAAGTTTTTGGTACTGCCATGGCCAGGACGGCAGCTTGCGCGCTGTGGTGGTGGAAGTCAACAACACTTTTGGCGAACGCCACATCTATTTGCTGGACCGTCCCAGCTACGGGCGGGAGCACACGGCCAACAAAGTATTTCATGTCTCCCCCTTTTGCAAAGTGGAGGGCTGCTACCACTTTCGTTTCATGACCAGCTGGCAGCGTGCTCAGACCGTCGCCCGCATTGACTATGACGATGCGCAAGGCGCACTCATCAGTACCTGCGTCAGTGGCCACTTGCAGCCGTGCACTGTACAAGCCCAGCACACGGCGCTGTGGCGCTATGGTGCCATGACCCTGGGCGTGGTGGCGCGCATCCATTGGCAGGCTGCCAAGTTGTGGCTGCTGCGCGTTCCGTACATTAAAAAACCCAATCCTCCTTCCGAAGTGGTGACCCGATGACTGACAATTCTGCGGGCTTAGCCCGTACGGCCACGCTGGCCAGCACACCCACACAGCCGATGGCGTTCACGCGCAGACCAGCTGCGGCGCGCGCCTGCTTGAAGTTGCTGCAAAACTTGCGGCATGCAAGCCTGCAGGTGCATTGCCCTGACGGAACCGTAGAGCACTTTGGCAGCACCGATACCGAGCACCCCTTGCGCGCCAGCTTGTCCCTGCACAGCTGGCAAGTGTGCGCCGCCGCACTCAAGTCGGGCGATATTGGTTTTGCTGAAAGCTATCTTGCCGGGCAGTGGAGCACCCCCGATCTGGTGTCCTTGCTGCGCGTCTTCATCGCCAACCGCCAAGCGGTGGAAGATATGATTTACGGCACTTGGCTGGGGCGTTTGACTTACCGCGTCAAACACCTGCTGGCGCGCAACACCAAGGCCAATAGCCAAAAAAATGTGCACGCACATTACGATCTGGGAAACCCCTTCTACCAGTTGTGGCTCGATGGCAGCATGAATTATTCCAGTGCCTGGTTTGATGGCGATACCAGCCAAAGCCTGAGCCAGGCCCAGCACGCCAAAGTGCGCCGCGCCCTGCGCATGGCACGCGTCAAGCCTGGTGACCGGGTGCTGGAAATTGGTTGCGGCTGGGGTGCATTGGCTGAAAAAGCCACCACCGAATTTGGCGCTCACCTTACCGGGGTGACCTTGTCTACCGAACAATTGGCTTGGGCAGAGCAGCGCATGCAGACCCTGGGTACCAGTGAACAGGCCGATCTGCGCCTGCAAGACTACCGCGACATCCAGGACGCTCCTTTTGATGCGATCTGCTCGATAGAGATGATCGAGGCGGTCGGGCAAGCCTATTGGCCCACCTATTTTGCAACGCTGGCACGGCTGCTCAAGCCCGGCGGCCATGCCTGTATCCAGACGATTGTGATTGATGATGCGCTATTTGCACGCTACATCGGCTCAACCGACTTTATCCAGCAATACATCTTTCCCGGCGGCTGCCTGCCGTGTCCGGCGCAGTTTCGCCAGCATGCGCAGGCTGCGGGCTTGCAAGTGGTCGATACCTTGGCCTTTGGCCAGGACTACGCACACACTTGCAGACTGTGGCGCAAGGAGTTCATGGCCCAACGCGCGCAGGTACTGGCGCAGGGGTTTGACGAGCGATTTATCCGCATTTGGGAGTTCTACCTGGCCTACTGTGAAGCCGCCTTCACCGAAGCGAATATTGACGTAGTGCAGTTTACGCTGCGCAAAATGCCATGATATTTTTCAGGCAAATTCAAATTTCTAAAGCTATATTATTGATAGCTGGTTGCGCATTGTTTTATTTACCTTCAGCCGTATTGGCTGATCAATATGACGCGCCTGGGCCCGAAGTGGCCCGCAGTGTGCCCGGTGCGCGCAGTGCAGGCACCACCCGACTGAAGGTTTGGGGGTTTGAGGTGTATGACGCGCACCTGTGGACGGCACCCGGCTTTCAGGCGGTCGATTACGCTGGCCATGCTTTTGCCCTGGAGCTGCGTTATTTACGTTCATTTGAAGGCCAGGCCATCGCCCAGCGTTCGATCCAGGAAATGCAGCGGCTTGGCAGCCCAAGTGATGCGCAGACGGCGCAATGGTTGGCCCAAATGCGCGCAATCTTTCCCAACGTGCGCCCGGGCGACCGTTTGTTGGGCGTGCACCAACCCGGTGTCGGGGCGGCATTTTTATTCAACGGCAAACCCATCGGCGAACTGCGCGATGGTGAATTTGCCCGCTTGTTCTTTGGTATCTGGCTGAGCCCCAAAACCAGCCAGGCGCAGATGCGCCGCGAGTTGGTGGGTGCCGATGCGCCTACCCGGCCTTAAATGATGCGCACTGCCTGGCCTGCCCGCGATGGTTTGCGCTATGGCCTGATGGGTCTGCCCTTGGCTTTTGTTGCTTTGCCGCTGTACGTATTGCTGCCCAACCACTATGCCCGTGCGTACGGCATACCTTTAGGCACGCTAGGTGCCCTGTTGCTTTGGGCGCGCCTGCTCGACGCACTGGTCGACCCCTGGCTGGGCCGCCTGAGCGACCGCCTGTTTGCCCACAGCTTGGCGCAGGTGCTACGGGTCGGCAGCGTGGCGGCGTTGTGCCTGGCAGCGGGGTTTACCGCCTTGTTTTTTCCACCCCTGCGTGGCCAGGGCCTATTGGTCTGGGCTATGGGAGCGCTGTGCATAACCTACCTGGCCTATAGCCTGCTTAGCATTACGCACCAAAGCTGGGGCGCGCGCCTGGGGGGCGATGCGCTACAGCGCAGCAGTATTGTGGCCTGGCGTGAAGGCCTGGCACTGCTGGGCGTGCTGTTGGCATCAGTGCTGGCCGTACTGGTGGGCTTGGGCATCACGACCGTAGTGCTGGTAGCTGCTCTGGTCGTGGGTTTGCTGGCCTGGCAGCAGGCACCCCGGCCCGTGGCATCGCCACCAGGGACGCAGCTTGCTCGCGAGCGCAGCGCATATGCCGCCCTGGCGCGCCGAGGTTTTGCAGCGCTGCTCGGGGTTTTCATGCTCAATGGGATTGCCAGCGCCATACCGGCTACCTTGGTGCTGTTTTTTATCCAGGATCGCTTGCAAGCGCCCCAAGCCATGGAAGGCCTGTTTTTGGTGGCCTACTTTTTATCTGCCGCCTTGTCCATGCCGTTGTGGCTGCGTGCCATCGCGCGCTGGGGGTTATGGCGCGCCTGGCTGGGCGGCATGCTGCTGGCCGTGGCGGTGTTTGCCTGGGCCACCCTGCTTGGCGCTGGCGATCTGCTGGCTTTCGGCGCAGTCTGCGCGCTCTCGGGCTTGGCCTTGGGAGGCGACCTGGCCGTTGCGCCAGCGCTGCTCACAGGGGTGATTCAAAGCAATGGCGACCAGGGTGCGCACGAGGGCAGCTATTTTGGCTGGTGGAACTTCGCCACCAAACTCAATCTGGCATTGGCCGCTGGCCTGGCCCTACCCGCTTTACAAGCCCTGGGTTACAGCCCTGGCGTGCGTACCCCCGAGGCCTTGCAAGCCTTGGTGTTGGCCTATTGCGTATTGCCATGCGCTCTTAAATTAATAGCTGCTTACGCTTTATATAAAAGCACTAAAACTTATAAATATACTTGAACCGAAAGGATATACCGATGCTACGCCGCACCTTGATCACCACCTGCGCCAGCAGCGCTGCCTTGCTGGCTGCATGCAGTTCGCCGCCCCAAATCAACGACTATGCGCAGGAAAAACCCGTCTTTGATCTGAAAACTTATTTCAACGGCCCGGTCAAGGGTTGGGGCATTTTCACTGATCGCAGCGGCAAGGTCGTGCGCCGCTTTGTCGTCACCATGCAGTGCAGCTGGAATGGTGATGAAGGCGTGCTGGACGAAGACTTTGTCTACAGCGACGGCAGCCGCCAAAAACGTATATGGCGCATGAAAAAACTGCCCGATGGACGCTACGAAGGCCGTGCCGACGATGTCATCGGCACAGGGTCAGGCCAGCAGATGGGCAATGCCTTTCGCTGGGGCTACACCCTGAAGCTGCCTGTCGACAACAATGTGTACGAAGTACAGTTTGACGATTGGATGTACCAGATAGACGACAAGATCGTCATCAACAAAGCCAGCATGCGCAAATTTGGAATCACCCTGGGCGAGCTGGTGGTTAACTTTAGCAAGCCCTGATGCCATGCCTTTAAACCCCGTCCTGAGTCCTTGGCGCGAACGCCGTGTCTGGTTGATTGGTGCTTCCACAGGCATCGGTCGCGCCACCGCCGAGCTATTGCACAGCCAGGGCGCGCAGGTGATCGTCTCGGCGCGTGGTCAAGCCGCGCTGGATACGCTGGCAGCCCAGTGCCCAGGTCTGCAGGTGCTGGCCTTCGATGCCAGCGACCCAGCTGCGGTACAGGCTGCTGCCAATCAGCTCTTGGCGCAGGGTGGCCTGGACCTGGTCATGTACTGTGCTGGGATCTACACGGCGCTGCGCGCCCAGGACATACAAGCCAGTGTGTTGCAGCAGCATATGCAAGTGAACTACATGGGCGCTGTCCACAGTATTGCCGCCGTTTTGCCCGCCATGCTGGCGGCGGGGCGCGGGCATATCAGCTTAGTTTCCAGTGTGGCGGGCTTTCGCGGTTTGCCCCATGCACTGGCGTATGGGCCTAGCAAGGCTGCGTTGATCAATTTGGCCGAAACCCTGTACTTGGACGTGCACGACCATGGTTTGGGCGTGAGCCTCGTGAACCCAGGTTTTGTTCAAACCGAACTCACTGCAAAAAACAAGTTTCACATGCCTGGTCTTATATTACCTGCGCAAGCAGCTATTGAAATAATAGCAGGCTGGGAGCGTGGTCTGTTTGAAATCCATTTTCCCAAAAGCTTTACGCGCTGGATGAAGCTGCTGCGCCTGCTACCCTATCGGGCCTACTTTAAAGCCACCCGGCATATGACAGGCTTATAAATGCAAGATCCGCACCACGCCACGCCCGGCACCAGCCCAATGACTCCGAGTACGACCCCGAATGCGCTCGATAAACAGGCCACACAGGCCCAAGTGCGAAATGTCATCGCTTTTTTTGAGAACCTGCAACCCGCATCCATAGCGCTACTGGATAATTTTTATACTGCGGATGTTTACTTCAAAGATCCGTTTAACGAGGTGCGGGGTCTGGCCGCAGTGCAGCGCATTTTTGCCCATATGTATGTTGCGCTGGAGCAGCCCCATTTTGTAGTCACCGAGCAGCTTGTGCAAGGCCAGCAGTGTTTTTTAGTCTGGGATTTCAAGTTTCGCTTCAAGCGCTATGACACCCACACGGAACAGGTCATTCGCGGTAGCTCACACCTGCGTTTGGCGCAGGATGGACGTATCAATTACCACCGCGACTACTGGGACGCTGCCGAAGAGCTGTACGAAAAGCTGCCCGTGCTGGGTGGCTTGATGCGCTGGCTGAAAGGGCGTGCCAATGGCTAATGCGGATACCCGTGCTTGACTGGGTGAGTCCGCATCGCCCGTAGTATCACTGCACAACTTTGTTTGCCGCCGCCCGTTCGTACAGCGGCAACACCTTGGGCAGGTTTTTCTCAATATCGGTAATCCGTGAAGGCCCGCTGGGGTGGGTACTGAGAAACTGGGGGGGCGCGCCCTTGCTGGCTGCGCCCATTTTTTTCCACAGACTCACACCCGCACGCGGGTCAAAGCCCGCACGCGCGGCCAGCTCCATGCCGATCAGATCGGACTCCGACTCGTCCTCCCGTCCGTATTTGAGCATGAGCAAGTTGGAGCCGCCGCCAATGACGGCCTGGGTTAGCTGGCCAGCGCCCAAAACCTGCGCCACAATCCCTGCACCATTGGCCACGGCGGCTTTGCCCATGCGCTCACGCGCATGCTCGCGCAGCGCATGCGCAATTTCATGGCCCATAACCATGGCCACCTCATCGTCGGTCAGCTTGAGCTGATCCAAAATGCCAGAATAAAAAGCAATCTTGCCGCCGGGCATACAAAAAGCGTTGACCTGTTTGCTGCCTAGCAAATTGACTTCCCACTTCCAGTCTTTGGCGCGTGGATTCCATTCATGAGAAAAAGGAATGATCTTTTGCGCAATTGCGCGCAGCCTCAGCAACTGGGGGTTGTTATTGTCTGCCAGCGCGTTTTTAGCTGCGGCCTGCTGCAGCAATTGCTGGTACTGGACGGTGGCAGATTGCTCAACCTTGGCGGCGGGTGCAAAGCGGGTAAAGCCCGAGGTAGAACCCACTTCGACCCCATCACGCGCCGCACCAAACGCAGGAGCTAGCGCCAGAAGGCCTGTCAGAGCGAGCGCCCTTACTTTAGGTGCAATCCTAGGATGAATGAAATATGCAGTACGCATGGTGTGTGCAACGCCTCCTCAAAAAAGCACTCTCGTCCGATGGCGGATATCCAAGCACGGTCTGGATTGTGCATGAAGTGCCGCGTCCCTCGCGGACGGCTCGAATAGTCACTTAACGTTGCAGCCACAGCCTGGGCGTACAACTGCAAAAAAAACAGCCGCCCAAGGGCGGCTGTATCAAAGTCCTTTACAGGACATCGTTGGGAGACCAGTACTGCATCGCGCCTGCTCATGGCCTGCGCTCTTGCATTAAATTTTTTGTTTCTAACCCCTGCCTAGTGTTTCTAATTCCTACTTTTACATGGTGCGTGACAGCAATGTGAGTTATTGTGGCTGCAAGCGAAGTGTGCCAACATCCCCTGTTCAGGGGATAAGATGCGTCTTTTTTGCTACAAAATGTAGATGAATGTGATTTATTCACGTTTTCACCCCTTCTGCGCAAGTCTCGGCGATGTGAGCCGAAATCCTTCTTTTGCCCAGACTTCTAGAGTAGCTGCGCCTTCGCCAGTTCAGCGTTGGCCTCGGCTTTGCGCGCAAACTCAGCGCGGAGCGCCTTGAGTTTTTCTCGCGGATCCTCTTTGGCCGTGTTGTGCTCCAGCGCCATCTCTGCAATAAAGCGGCTGGGATGGGTGGGCACCATCTCGCCAGCCAGCTTCTTCTTGCGCGGCCAGCTCACCGCCAGAGTGCGCTGGGCACGGGTAATGCCCACATACATCAAGCGGCGCTCTTCCTGCAGGCGCTGGATGATGCCTTCATTGGCAACGCCTTTGGCATCGGTGGATTCAGCGGAGTCGCCGCCCAGTTTGAAGGGCAGCATGCCTTCGGTCACGCCCGCCAAGATCACATGGGGCCACTCCAGGCCCTTGGACGCATGCAAAGTAGACAGAGTCACCACGTCGCGGTCGGTCTCGCGGTCGCTGATGGTGGACAGCAGCGAGATGGTTTGCACCACTTCGAGCATGGTTTTGTTCTCGCTCTCAATCTGCAGGCCGCCGATCTCGTCGGTCTCGCCACCGCAGCGCTTGGCCATCCAGTCGCAGAACTCCAGCACATTAGTCCAGCGACCCGCAGCGACTTTTTGGTTGTCTTCACCCTCGTACAAATGCTTTTCGTAGTCGATCTCGCGCAGCCAGTCACGCAGGTAGTCGCCTGCGGCCTCAGCGCCGGTAGTGTGGCGGGCGCGGTATTCCATGTCGTTGATATAGCGGCCAAACTCGTGCAGGCTGCCAATCGTGCGCGAGTGAATGGCGCTGCCCAGTGAGTTGGAGAACAGCGCCTCAAACATGCTCAGTTTGTATTTGGCGGCAAAGGTGCCCAGCTGCTGCAAGGTGGTGTGGCCAATGCCGCGCTTGGGCGAGGTGATGGCGCGCAAAAACGCCGGGTCATCGTCGTTGTTGGTAATCAGACGCAGCCAGGAGCACAGGTCTTTGATCTCGGCCCGGTCAAAAAAGCTGGTGCCCCCCGACACCTTGTAGGGAATGTTGGCCTTGCGCAGCGCCTGCTCCAGCGCCCGGGACTGAAAGTTAGCGCGGTACAAAATGGCAAAGTCGCGGTACTCTTTGTACTGTTTGGTTTGGGTCAGGTCACTGTCCACGCGCAGGCTCTGGATGCGGGCTACGGCGCGCTCGGCCTCGTGCTCCTCGGTGTCGCTGTCCACCACCCGCACGGGCTCGCCTTCGCCCAAGTCGCTCCACAGGGTTTTGGGAAACAGCTTGGGGTTGGGGCCAATCACGTTGTTGGCGGCACGCAAAATGGCCGACGTTGAGCGGTAGTTTTGCTCCAGCTTGATGACCTTGAGCTGCGGAAAGTCGATCGGTAATTTTTTCAAATTGTCCAGCGTCGCGCCGCGCCAGCCGTAGATCGACTGGTCATCGTCGCCCACGCAGGTCATGCGCGCTTCTTTGCCAATCAAGAGCTTGAGCAGCTCGTACTGCGTGGCATTGGTGTCCTGGTATTCGTCCACCAGCACATGGGCAAATTGCGCCTGCCAATGCTGGGCAATGTGGGGCGACTTTTGCAAAAGCTTGAGCGGCATGCCAATCAGGTCGTCGAAGTCCACCGCCTGGTAGGCCACCAGCCGCTCTTCGTAGCGCTCCATGATGCGCGCAGTCACAGCCTCGTTATCGTCCTGCGCCTGCGCCAGCGCCTGCTTGGCGTTCAGCCCCGCGCTTTTCCAGGCGCTGATGTCCCACTGCCATTTGCGCGCCACCTTGTTGTCCGTGCTGCCGCCCGCGTCTTTCAGCATCGACAACACATCGTCGCTGTCCAGAATGCTAAATTGCTTTTTCAGCCCCAGCTCATGGCCGCTCTCGCGCAGCATGCGCACGCCCAGGGAGTGGAAGGTGCAGATCACCACCGTTTTGGCGGCCCTGCCCACCAGCGTCTTGGCGCGCTCGCGCATCTCGGCGGCGGCCTTGTTGGTAAAGGTAATGGCGGCAATATTGGGCGGCTCGATACCCGCCAAAATCAAACGCCCAATTTTGTGGGTAATCACCCGCGTTTTACCCGAACCCGCGCCCGCCAGCACCAGGCAGGGCCCGTGGATGTAATTGACCGCCTCTTGTTGGACGAGATTGAGACCAGAGTCGGGGGAGGACATGCGAGCGAGCAGGCGGGAGAAGGTAAGCGGGGCGAAGCCACGGATCATACCGGGTGGGCACAGTGATTTTTGTCTGCAAGATGCCATTTGACCGGCATGGGGCTGAGACAATAGGCCCGTGCTGCAAATTCTGCTCATCACCTTCCCTTTCTTCGCGCTCGTGCTGTGTGGCTACATCGCCGCGCGCCGCCAGTTTTTGCCGCAGGCGGCGATTCCGGGGCTCAATACTTTTGTGCTGTACTTTGCGCTGCCGTGCATGCTGTACCGTTTTGGCTCCAGCACGCCGATTGCGAACCTGCTTAACCCGTCGGTATTTTTTATCTATCTGCTGTGCGCACTCATCATGGTGAGTTTCACCATGGCGGCAACACTGAGCCAGCGCATTGACTGGAACAACGCCGCCTTTGGCGCGCTGGTGGCCGCGTTCCCCAACACC
>JAYVJV010000044.1:0-3006 GCA_043769005.1 Polaromonas sp.
AAAGGGCATCGTGGTCGGTGGGACAATATACGTGAAAACCCTAGATTGTACGGGGTGTGAGAACATACCCGCCGTGGCCCAACCCCTGTTTCGCGTTAATGACCTCCCGCCTGCCCGCAGCCGCCCGCTAGTGTGGCTGCTAGTGCTTTTGGTGCACGTTGTTTTGTTATGGGTAGCTAATTTGTATTGGCCATTGCAACAGGCTATGCGCAGTGTGATGGTGCAGATCTTTCGCAGCGATGCCGCAGCCAGCAGTGCAGCCACCAACCAGCCCGTGCCCACCGTGCCCGACCAGCGCGGCATCAATGCCCGGCGTGCGCGCCAAACGGCCGCCCAGCTGAACCTGCCGCCTTTGGTGGCCCAGCAAAGCACGCCGCTAGAGGTGACCCAGCAAGTGGCCGCCCTGAAGCCAGCGCGCTCACGCACTGCCGCCCGCCGCGTGCCTAAGGTACCCGCGCCCACGCCACCCAAGCTGCGTGAAGAAATTTTGGTGGAAACACCCAAACCCATAGAGCGTATAGAGGCCACACTGTCGCCCAAAGTGGTGGAGGTGCTGGTGCCCGAACCTGCAGTGGAGCCTACACCTGCGCCAACCCCCGCCCCAACCCCTGCCCCGGCCCCAGCGCCTCTGCCAGCACCACCCGTGCCACCACCACCAGCGCCACCTCTACCGGTACCACCCCCACCTGCACCCGTGCCACCAGCGCCCCCTGTAACCCCGCCGCCAGAGCCGCCACCCCCGGCCCCGCCACCGGCACCAGTACCTCCACCACCTGCGCCCCCACCACCCGTTCCTGCGCCACCGGCTCCACCAGCACCTTTGCCTGTACCTGTACCAGCGCCTGCTCCAGTACCTGCTCCAGCACCTGCGCCACAACCGGCTCCAGTGCCAGCACCCGTACCCGTACCAACTCCTGTACCTGTACCTGCACCAGTGCCCACTCCATCTCCCACACCTGCACCAGTAGCGCCCCCTGCGCGCGCCGTAGCTGTGCCCAGTACTCCCGCACCACCAGCCCCCGCTGCAGCACCTGCTGCGCCAATGGCTACTCCCGCGCCTACCGCTACGGCCCCAGCCCCGGCCAGCAACGCCGGTTGGGGCACAGCACCCAGCGCAGCACCTAGCACCAATGCAGGCACTGCGGCAGGCGCTAGCACAGGCGCTGCCACTGGGGCCAGCACGGGCGCTACGGCAGGGGCTGCCGCTGGCGCAGGCACTGGCGCGCCTGGCGCGGGGGCAGGCGTGGGCAATGCTGGGCTACCCAACGCAGCGGGCACAGGCGCAGCGCGCCCACCCCTGAACCTCAATTTGCCGCGCACTCAGCCCACCTACCCCTACCGCCCACCCCTGGCCACGCCCGGCGGCAGCTTGGCCGAGCGCGCTAACGCCCAGCTCAACCCCAAGCCGCGCGACCCGTTTGCCGAAAGTATCAACGCTGCAGGCGATATAGATTGTTTAAAACCGCCGCCCGACGAGAAAGCCAAAGGCACCTTCCAGGGGCTGTTTGGCGTGCTCACCACGCTACAAAAACTGTACGAAGATAAATGTAAAAGGTAACCTGCTATGAACCTATCCTTAATCGGCACCGCCACTGCCCAAACCCTGTCTACCGCTACGGCCTCGGTGTCTGCCGCAGCATCTAATGCCGCCAACGCTGCAGCCAACCCCTACGGCTTGGGGGCCATCTGGTCACAAGGCGACTGGGTAGCCAAAGGCTGCTTGCTGCTGCTGGCCATCATGTCGATTGCCAGTTGGTATGTGCTGGTCAGCAAATACATTGCGCTGCGCAAGCTGCGTGAGCAAAGCCAGCTAGGGCACGCCACTTTCAGCCCGGTGCAAAGTTTTACAGCCAGCACCCAAAAATTAGCTTTGGATAACCCACTGCGCTTTATTGCAGAGTCGGGTCAAGACGCAGCGCAGCAATTTAATGTACTTAAGCCAAGGGTCGACTACGACACCTGGATCATCCGCGCTATCGAACAAGCGCTGTCCAAGGTGCAAACCCGCATGCAAGAAGGCATGGCCGTGCTGGCCACTATCGGCTCTACCGCGCCGTTTGTGGGGCTGTTTGGTACCGTGTGGGCTATCTACACCGCGCTGGTCAAAATCGGCGCTTCAGGCCAAGCGTCGATTGACCGCGTAGCAGGCCCCGTGGGCGAGGCTCTCATCATGACCGCCATTGGCCTGGCCGTTGCCGTGCCCGCCGTGTTTGGCTACAACTGGCTGCTGCGCAAAAACAAACTCGCGCTCGAATCGGTGCGCAGCTTTGGTGCCAAATTGCATATCGTGTTGCTGTCGAGCACCCTCACGCTAGACAGCCCATCGCCATCGGGGTCAGCCAGCGACACGCAGCCCATGCCTTTACATCCCAGCAGCCCTAGCTCAGCCGTCAAAGTCACCCCGGCTTAAGGACGCACCCCATGGCCATGTACACCAGTAGCGACAGCACCGACGACGAAGACGGCTGGATGGCCGAGATCAACACCACGCCCTTGGTCGACGTGATGCTGGTGCTGCTGATCATTTTTTTGCTCACCATCCCAGTGGTCAGCGCTACCGTTACTTTGAATCTACCGATAGAAACCGCCCAAAAGCGCGACACCAGCGGCGACTATGTGGTGATCAGCATCGACCGCGCAGGCAATTTTTACTTTAACGAAAGCTTTGCACCTGACTTGCAAGCCTTGTCCAGCTACTTAAGCCAAGTGGCCACCCGCAACCCGCAGCCTGAGCTGCACATCCCCGCGGATGCCAATGCGCCCTATGCCTTCGTAGGCCAGATCATCGACACCGCGCAGGGCTATGGTTTTGCCAAAGTAGGCTTGGTTACCGAGCCAGTGCAAGTAGACCAAATAAGGGGCAAGCCATGAAGCTGTACAGCCAACATTTATCACCCCAGCTAGGCGGCCAAGAGGCTGAGCCCAGCCCCATGATCGAGATGAACACCACACCGCTGATCGACGTGATGCTGGTGCTGATTGTCATGCTCATCATCACCATTCCCA
>JAYVJV010000045.1:0-31848 GCA_043769005.1 Polaromonas sp.
CACGTTTTCACGGTGCGCAGCGCCTTGGCGTAGGCGTGGCCCGACGGCATGCCGATGTCTTTCCAGACATTGACCAAATCTTCTTTTTTCACGCCGAGTAAATCAATGCGCTGCCCGCCCGTGACTTTCACGGTAGGGATCTTGTATTTGTCCACCGCATTGGCAATGCGGCGCAGCTCATCAGCGGTCGTCTCGCCGCCCCACATGCGTGGGATCACGGAATAAGTGCCGTCTTTTTGAATGTTGGCGTGGCTGCGCTCGTTGATGTAGCGGCTTTGCGGGTCGTCTTTTGCCTGCTTCGGCCAGGTGCTGATCAAGTAGTAGTTGATCGCCGGGCGGCAGCTGGCACAGCCGTTGGGCGTTTTCCAATCCATGAATTTCATGGTGTCG
This sequence comes from Polaromonas sp., assembly GCA_043769005.1. Classification (GTDB taxonomy): domain Bacteria; phylum Pseudomonadota; class Gammaproteobacteria; order Burkholderiales; family Burkholderiaceae_C; genus JAAFIP01. Next base: position 391 of record JAYVJV010000045.1, read on the forward strand.
CCAACGGTGAGAAGCTTGTTCTCACGAATCGCATCGCGTACGGCCTGATGCCCATGATCGGTGCAGCCACACATGGCTTTGAGTTTGGGCGTGGCGGAATAATCGCCACCCGCAGTGAACATCAAAATCTGCTCGACAAGACCAGTGCATGAGCCGCAGGATGCAGATGCTTTGGTGTGTTTTTTCACCTCATCCAAAGTGAACAAACCTTTTTCACGAATCGCTTTACAGATCGTGCCCTTATTCACGCCATTGCAGCCGCACACTTCATCGCTATCTGCCATGCTGGCCGCTTTGGTGTGGCCTTGGTGGCCCACATCGCCAATGCCATTGTTAATCGCTGCTTCGCCAAACATCAGCTTGTCGCGAATATCGCCCACGTTTTTGCCATCGCGCAGCAGCTTGAAGTAATAGCTACCGTCCACCGTGTCGCCATACAGGCAGGCCCCCACCAGCTTGTCGCCCTTGAGCACCAGCTTTTTATACACACCGCCAAACGGGTCGCTCATCACAATTTCTTCGGTGCCTTCGCCGCCCTGGAATTCACCGGCGCTGAATAAATCAATGCCAGTGACCTTGAGCTTGGTGGAGGTGAGCGAGCCGGTGTAGCGCCCAATGCCAAACTGCGCCAAATGGTTGGCCGCCACTTTGGCTTGCTCAAACAAAGGTGCCACCAAACCATAGGCAATGCCCCGGTGCGCAGCGCATTCACCCACGCTGTAGATGCGCGCGTCAGTGGTGGTTTGCATGGTGTCGTTCACCACAATGCCCTTGTTGCAATGCAGGTGCATTTTCTCGGCCAACTCGGTATTGGGGCGAATGCCCACGGCCATCACCACCAGGTCGGTCGGTATCTCGGTGCCGTCTTTAAACTGTAGCGCCCGGACACGACCCCGGGGCGTTCCCTCCCGGTCAGCGCGCCCGTCCTTGCCGCCATCGGCATCGCCAATCAGCGCCTGCGTCTGCCCACCCATGACAAACTTCAGGCCGCGCGCCTCTAATGATTTTTGTAGCAAACCGCCCGCCACGCTGTCCAGTTGGCGCTCCATCAGCCAGGGCATCACATGGATCACGGTGACCTGCATGCCGCGCAGCATCAGCCCGTTGGCAGCCTCCAGGCCCAGCAAGCCACCGCCAATGACGACGGCTTTTTTGTACTTTGCGGATGCTTCAATCATCGCATTGGTGTCCGCAATGTCGCGGTAGGCGATCACGCCTTGCAGGTCTTTGCCGGGGATGGGCAAGATAAACGGGTTGGAGCCGGTGCACATCAGCAGCCGGTCGTATTCGACCTCGGTGCCATTGCCATCGGTGTCCTGGGCTCGCACGATGCGTTTGACGCGGTCCACCTCGACCACTTTTTTGCCCGCGTGCAGGGTGATGTTGTTTTCTTTGTACCAGTCCCAGCTATTTAAAACAATCTCGTCCAGCGTCTGTTCACCCGCCAGCACAGGAGACAGCAAAATACGGTTGTAGTTGGGGTGCGGCTCGGCACCAAACACGGTCACGTCGTACAACTCGGGCGCAATTTTCAGCAGCTCTTCAATCGTGCGCACACCAGCCATGCCGTTGCCAACCATCTCCAGTTTCGATCTCTTCACTCCGTACCTCCGGGTTAATACGGTAGGTAGTGCAAATGGCGTGCCAATGCTGCATGTGTGCGTTGCACCGGGTTGGTGCGCGATGCACTGGTTTTATGCCAAGACCAAGGTACTTTGCGTGCTTAGATGGTTTTTTTCCAGGTGGTTTGATGCCCTGGCACTTGGGGTGTTTGGCTACGCGGCTGTCCTCCGTGGCGGTCATAGACCGCCACGGAGGACAGCCGCGTAGCTAAGTGCGCCGCTTGCCGGATACCGTGACGAGCTAGCCTGCTACCGCCGGATCCCGCAACACAGTTGCGAAGAGTCTGCAAAGAGCATGAGACGAAACTAAGACGAGCCCGCGATAATCTCACGCCAAGTGATGCGCAGCTCCTTCAGCATACTCCAATAGCTATAATTTCAGTAGCTGCTTACGCTCTATTTTATTGACCTACCAGCCTATTTTATAGTTAGTAACAAGCAGAAAAACAGCCAGACAGTGGGTTAAACTTGCCACCCATCTCGAGCCCTCTCCATGACCGAACCCCTTCGCCTAGCCAAGCGCCTTGCGCAAATGCTACCTTGCTCTCGCAGCCAGGCTGAGCAGTACATTGAAGGAGGTTGGGTGCGGGTGAACGGCGTGGTACAAGAAAGCCCGCAACACCGCGTAACCAACGAAAAGATCCAACTAGACCCCCATGCCAGCTTGCTGGATAGCGTGCCCATGACAGTGCTGCTGCACAAGCCAGCAGGTTTTGACTGGAGCAACGACACCGGGCGAGACCGCAAACCCGCGCTGGTCTTGCTGACCGAGGCCACCCGCAGCCGCGCTGACCCGTCTGGCGTGCGCCTGCTCAAGCGCCATTTGAAAGACCTGGACAGCCTGACCCCGCTGGAGTTTGGTGCCAGTGGTCTGCTGGTGTTTACCCAAGACTTCGCCATTCAACGCAAGCTGTGGCAAGAGCGCAGCACGGTAGAAAACGAGATGGTGGTGGAGGTGGCGGGCGCGGTGGACTTAGCGGCTTTACACGCACTGAACCGCCCCATCGTTGTCAATGACCGCGTGCTGCTCAGTGCCAAGGTGTCCATCACCACACAGGCCGACAAAACCACCGGCCTGCGATTTGCCGTCAAAGGCAGCGAGCCTGGACGCATAGCCGCCGCGTGTGAGCGTGTGGGCTTGACTGTGGTGGCTATGAAACGCATTCGCGTCGGACGTGTGCCTTTGGCCGGTTTGGAGCTGGGAACTTGGCGTTTTTTGCAGGCGCAGGAGCGTTTTTAACGAATAAAGTGCATAAACTCAGCTATGGCTTTTGATATTGATATTGGGTTTACCTCCCATCCCGGCAGAAAAGAAATCAATGAAGATTTTTGCTTGGCCAAAGCACCTGATGTGTTGCAGCAGCCATGGGGCACTATTTGCGCCATAGCTGATGGCGTGAGTGCTGGGGGGCATGGGCGAGATGCTGCGCATAGCATGGTGATGAGCCTGATGGGTGACTACTTTGATACGCCCCAAAATTGGGAGGCCACCGTAGCGCTGGAACGGGTGATTGCCAAACACAATACCTGGCTGATGGGCATTAACCAAAGTCGCGCCCCCGAAAGTGGCCTCACCACTCTGACAGCCCTGGTGCTACGTGGCCATCAATACACTGTGGCGCATGTAGGCGACAGCCGCGCTTACCTGCTGCGCGATGGACAGGCCACCCAACTCACCACAGACCATGTCAACGAGCTGGCTGACATGAAGCACCAGCTTCGTCGAGCCATTGGGGCTGAAGTCACGGTCAAGGTGGATTATGTGCAGGGCACGACGCAGGCCGGTGATATCTTTATATTGCTCACCGATGGTGTGCACGGCATGATTCAGCCTGGCCGCTTGCCGGTGTTTGCCCAAGATGGTGATGCACAAACCATCAGCGAGCAGATGGTCACGGCTGCCGTCGATTTGGGCGGCCAGGACAATGCCAGTGCGGTGGTGATTCGCGTGATGGCTTCTGCGGTAGATAGTGTGACGAATGAAAATGAAATGAGTCACCTGCTGCCCTTGCCGCATAAGCTCAATACAGGGGAGCAGATCGACGGTATGTTGGTGATGCAACTGCTGGAGGAGCGTGGTTCGCACTTGTTGTACCAAGTGCGTGACCCCATGAGCGAAGCTTTGTTTCAGCTCAAAACCCTGCATCCACAGTACGAGGAAGATGCTTCCGAGCGTGAACTATTGGTCTATGAAGCTTGGCTGGCCAAGCGAATGCAAGAAAGTCCTGTTGCCAATTATTTGGTCGCACCGCACGATACACCGCCTTCGGGGATGGCCGAGTATCTTTATGTGCTGTATGACTGGCACAACGGCGAGACCTTGCAGCAGATGTTGGACACGCATGGAAAATTGGGCATTGAGCAAGCAGTGAGCGCTGCCAGCCACAGTGTCAAAGCCATTGGCCTGTTGCACGACCAGGGAGTGATCCACCGCGACATCAAGCCTGCCAATCTGCATTGGGGCAGTGATGGTGCACTACGCTTGCTCGATTTGGGTCTGGCTCTGGCACTGAACGGTAGCGAGCCCGAGTTGGGCCGTCTACAGCATGCGGGTACACCCAGCTACATGAACCCCGAGCAGTATGGTTTTAGCATGCAGGGCGATCGACCTGAAAAAAGTGCTGATCCGCAAAGCGATCTGTTCGCCCTGGGTATCACGCTGTACCAGCTACTGACAGGTAAGCTGCCTTACGGCGAGGTGTTGCCCTACCAAACTGTGCGTTATGCCAAAGACCCCTTGCCGCCTAGCCGTTTTAGCCCAGAGATTCCCGCTTGGCTTGACCATATCGTGCTTAAAGCGGTATCACGTAATGAGCAGCATCGCTATGCCAGTGCGGAAGAGTTTTTACGCGCTCTTGAAGCTGGCGACAGTCAGCCCCTGGATGCCCTGTCTACCACGAGCACTCCTGTGCGCGATCGACAGGGCTTGTTAAAAATCGCTTTAACTGGGAGCGTGTTGCTGAATGTGCTGTTTGTGCTGTGGTTTATTTTCTCTGCCTGAACTCTGGTCGTTGAAACTTCGCTTAATCAGCATACATAATTTTTCGAATTTACTTGCTTGTATCGTGATTTATGCACGCACACGTCTGGTTACGCAAGCGTCTGTTCGTTACATTTAAGGCATGCAAGCCATTTTTGAGACCGATTCAGACACATCAGACTTCGATTCTGCGGGCTTTGACTCCAGCATGGGCGACAACCCCACACGCTGGTTGCGGGAAACGACGCAGTTGGATATTCGCAGTACCACAGTGCGAATTATGGCCAAGCGCATCACCCAGTTGGTCAGCTCTGAGCGTGCCAAGGCGGTGGCTATTCATGACTATGTGAAGTCGTTGCCGTTTGCCTGCCATGGCGATTATTTCAATTTCCGTGCCTCAGATGTCATCAAATGGGGTGAGGGCGACTGTTACACCAAGGGCGTGTTGTTTGTGGCGCTCTTGCGCGCAGTACGCATCCCTGCGCGCTTGCGCTTTGCAACGCTATGTACCGATTTCCTGCGAGGTGTAATCGACAGCACGCAAGTCACCATCACGTATGCATTGGGTGAAGTGTTGCTGGCGGGTCGCTGGTACCAAACCGATACCTATGTGATCGATGCGCCACTCAACCGCGAAGTGCGGGAAAAGCTGCGTGCTGAACAGGCTCAGTCTGGCTATGGGATACATGCTCTGGCGGATCAGGACTGGAATGGCCATGACAACGCTCATGCACATTACACTGCCCACGATGCTCGCAGCCAGCCCTTGACCGATTGGGGGGTGGCGCACGACCTGGTACGCTTTTACGATGACCCGACCCGCGCGATGCTGCGTCCCAGTTTTATGGTTCGCCTCAAGTGGCAACTTGGCGTAGGCGCGATTAACCGCAAAATAGAAAAAATCCGCACCCAAGCCCTAGACATGGTTGGCAGCTCCGTGGCAAAGCACAAGGCCAGCAGCAGCGCTTAGCTGCTGTGGATAGCCAACTGCGTGTAGATGCTGTGCAGGCCCGACCAGGCAGCTTGTGTGCCCAGCGCGCGGGCCTCTACCTGCAAATGCTCTAGCGCCAGCATATAGCGTTCGGTCAGTGTTTGCGTACCCACCACCACGACCTGCGCGCCCGGGCCCATTTGCATAGAGATCAGCTCGTCACCAATCACCAAACCCGACAGGTAGCTAGCCGCCTGCTGAGGGCTAAGCTGGTTAAACAGGGATTTCACCCGCAGGCTAAAGGCAGAGTTCATCAAACTTTCGCAGTCCGCAGCAAATTCAATGCCTTGCAAAAACGCCTCTTTGTCCAGTGGGGCGACGGGCGCGTCTGCGGGGGGCAGGCTTCTGGCCAAAATGGAGTGCTGGGACAGCATGCTGTAGAACTCGCCCGTCATAAAGGTTCTAAAGCCGGTGATGGCTCCGGCCTCCAGGTCTACCCATTTGCTGTGCGTGCCGGGCAGCACCATCAGCGCGTCTTGGATGTCCAGCACGGCGGCAGCACCAAACACCTGGGTTTCTTCGCCGCGCATCACGTCAAAATACTCGCTGCGCACACCGGGCACGATGGCGACACGGTCTTTGACGGCCCAGCCCACCATCAGCGCTAAATGGCCCGCGCTGGCGGGGCAGGGACAGTGGGGCACTTCAGCTAGACCGTCTTTGCTGCCCACCATGCCAGATAATAGATAAAACTGAGCTCCAGCTTTTGTAAAACGTGCGCAAGTAGCTATCAAATAACTAGCAAACTCGCCCTTTTTAAAGCTCAATATTCCACGCGGCTCGGCCAGCTCGTCCAGAATTTCGCCGTCCGGGGCCAGCAGGGCAGCGCGAAACGACGAGGTGCCCCAATCTACGGCAATAAACGGGCTGTCTTTGAGTTTGACCATGTAGGTATTATTACCCAGTCAACAATGTCATTACATCTTTTGGCATAGCGTATCGCTTGCACCGTGCCATCGCCCGCGCGCAGTCATAGTCTGGGAAGGTTCGCGCCAGTTGGTCGAGCTCTGGTAATAAGAAGCCCGTCGCGGCACCCTACACCATCATGAAAGGCCCGGTCACCTCGTAGGTGATGCCGCTGGCACTGCTGCCGGTGGTGCCACGCTGCGAGCTGAAATACAAGCGCGAGCCGTCAGGGCTGAAGGCCACGCCGGTGATTTCCGAGCTGGTCTGGCCTTCAATCTTCAGCAGCGGCGCGACTTCACCCGCGTTACCGATCACGCACACCTGCATGTCGCCCCCGTCCTCGGCCACATAGAGCGAACCGGTGGACGACACGGTGATGTTGTCCACGCCGGTCAGGATGGGGTTGGCATTGGTGTTGTCGTCGTAAACCACGCTTAGGCGGTTGAGGGCGGTCTGGAGCGCCCACACGCGGTTGTCGCCCTTGGTGGTGAAGTAGACGATCCCATTATGGAACCACGCGCCCTCGCCGCCATTGAACGCGGCCGACCTCTTGACCTGCCTGCGCGTGCGCGTTTGCGCGCCGGTCGGGTTGGGGTTGGGCACCGCGACCCACGTCACGCTCCAGGGCCCGGTGCCTACAATTCGTGCGAGCTCGAGCACGCCGCTGGTCAGGTTGCCAGCCACCGCAGGGCGAAAGCGATACAGACGGCTGTCCGAACGGTCTTCAGTGAGGTAGACGTACCCGCTGCTCGGGTCGACTGCGGCAGCTTCATGATCGAACCAGCCCAGCGCGTTGCGCACTTGCGGTGCGTTGATGCCGCTCGGATCGCACTCAATCACGCGGCCCAGATCCACCTCTTCGCACGTCAGCCATGTGCCCCACGGCGTGGGGCCACCGGCGCAGTTGCGGCTGCTGCCGCTGCAAATTGAGTAGGCCGACAGCAGGTTACCCGCAGCGTCGAACGCGATCGCCGACACACCGCCGGCGGCACCACTCAGCTCGGCGTTGCTGACATAGATCCACCCGCCGCCCGCGGCTGCGAACACGGCTCCGCCATCGGGAGCGGCATGCCAGACATAGTTGGTGCCGGCCACCGCCTGTCCGCTGCGTGCGATGACGCGCGACGCGAAGCCGACCGGCAGGCGGATGCCATTGGCATCGGGTGCCAGCAGTGGCCCCAGTGCGGACGGACCGGCCAGCGGCATCAAGCCACCGGTCTGTGCGTTCAGGTTGGCTGGCACCGGCGGCAACCCTGCAGCCCACGAAGCGGACGAGCCCACGGTGAGTAAACCGCACGACAAAAGGGTGCGACGAAGGAAAGTGCGGCGTGTATCGGACATGGTGGATTTCAGAGTGTTAATGTTACAAGCGTAATAAAGCCTACAAAATACGGTTATGGTATTTACCCGGTAGGTTTATTTGATTCAAATTTCACAATGCAAGAATCTCGGCATTGCTGTAGTCACCTCAGCGCGAAGGTTGCCATTGGTTTTCCTATGGTTGCCGACCAAAGCACATTGGGAAATGAGGTTTAAATTTCAATTAATTTCAATGCAAAATGTCTTTAAGCAATAACATATAGCGCAAGCAGTTACTTTATTTATAGCAAATAAGGTCTGGTTCAGCGCACCTTATTTTCAATCTGTCCAATGCCGTCGATCTCAATACGCACTGTATCACCAGCCTTCAAGTACTTAGGCGGTTTGAAGCCTATGCCTACGCCCACGGGCGTGCCGGTGGCAATCAAATCGCCGGGGTACAGGGTAATGCCTGCGGACAGGGTTTCGATCAGTGTGGGGATGTTAAAAATCAGATCTTTGGTTTTGGCATCTTGGCGCAGCTCGCCATTCACGTAGCAGCGCATTTGCGTGTTGGGGGCATCGCATTCGTCGGCGCTCACCAGCCAGGGGCCCATGGGGCAAAAAGTGTCAAACGACTTGCCAAGGTGCCATTGCGAGTGGCGCTGCTGCCAGTCGCGTGCCGTCACGTCGTTGATGATGGTGTAGCCCCACACATGCTGCATCGCGTCGGCGGCTTTGATGCCTTTGCCGCCTTTGCCAATCACCACCGTGAGCTCGGCCTCGTAGTCAATCGCGTCTGACACGCCCACGGGCAGGTCGATAAAGTCGGTGGGGCCCACTACCGATTCAGGCACTTTGGTGAAGTAAATGGGCACGCTGGGAATGTCGCCGCCCGCTTTGGCGCTGCTGTCAAAGCCACTGCCTGCAAACTCTTTGGCATGGGCAATATAGTTTTTGCCCACGCAAAAGACGTTGCGGCGCGGGCGCGGCATGGGCGCAGTGAGCTGCACGCTGGCCAGTGGTACGGCAGCTTGCAGGGCGGGCAGGGCTTGGCCGCGTGCCAGCCCCTCGATGATGGACAGTGCACCCAAAGCGGCGGCTTCTTTGCTTAATGTAAAGGGCTGTACCGATGTGGCATCTTTACTGACGAGTCCGACAGTGGGGATACCGTTGAGGCGAAAAGCTGCAATTTTCATAACTGTATGAGAGGCAAATAGGTTGAACGTGAAGGCTAAGTATCGGGGTGTGTACTAGCCCAGCAGGGCGTGGAAATACGTAGCGACAGTGCGCAAGGCATCGCTAACATGATGGGAAGCATTTTTACTACGCGCTGCCACTGCGCCCCAGGAAAGCACCCCCACCATGCAACGCCGTTATACCCTGTCTGCCCTTTTTGGCACGCTCGCGCTATGCCTGCCGCTATTGGCTAACGCTCAAGCCCCTTGGCCATCGCGTGCTATTACTATGGTAGTTCCCTTCCCACCTGGCGGCCTGGCCGACATCGTCGCGCGCCCAGTGGCCGAGGCGTTGTCGCGCGAGCTGGGGCAACCCGTGGTGATTGAAAACAAAGCCGGCGCGGGTGGCGGTATTGGTATGGCCTACGCCGCCAAGGCCAAGCCTGACGGCTACACCGTGCTGCTGGCCTTGTCGTCCCTCACTGTTATTCCCGAGGCTGATGCCTTGCTGGGCCGAGCCCCTATGTTTACCTTGCCCGACCTGCGCCCCATCGCCCGCTTTACCGCCGACCCCACCGTACTGGTGGTGCGCGCCGACGCGCCGTGGAAGACGGTGCAAGACTTTGTGGCGGATGCCAAAAAACGCCCCGGCGTGATCAACTACGGCTCCTCAGGCAACTACGGCACCATGCATGTGCCGATGGAAATTTTGGCGCAAACGGCGGGCGTGAAGATGGCGCACATCCCCTTTACCGGCGCGGCCCCCGCTGTGGTTGCCCTGCTGGGCAGCCAGATTGACGCAGTGTCGTCGGGCCCTGCCACCGTGCTGCAACATATTAAGGCCGGCAAGCTGCGCGCCCTGGGCCACTGGGGCAATGCGTCCCTGGCCTCGCTGCCCGAGGTGCCTAGCCTGAAAGATTCTGGCCACAATGCAGAGTACGCCCAGTGGTCAGGCCTGTTCATCCCCGCAGGCATACCCGAGCCCATCGCCCAGCGCCTGCGCGCAGCGGCCAAGGTGGCGGCGCTTGACGCCAAGGTGAAGGAAGTCATTGGCAACGCAGGTAGCCCCATCCAGTACCTGGACGCACCCGAATTTGAAAAGTACGTGCAAGCAGATTCCAAACGCATGGTGGATGTGGTCAAACGTATTGGGCGTTTGGATTAACTGTCTGTATTGCACATTGGTTGAGGGAAATACGGGGATTTTTTGAACGCAGAGGGCGCAAAGGTTTCGCAAAGGACGCAAAAAAGAAATACAAAAATAAAACCAAAAATTCAATGCTGAAGTTTCCAAAGTTAAGTGAGATTTCTGGATTTTTAGTTTTATGAATTTATCTTCTATGTCTTCCTTTTGTCTTCTTTCTCCCCCCTTCAGCGCTCTCTGCGAAACCTTTGCGACCTCTGCGTTCAAAAAAATCCGCTTTCGACCTCAGTCACACCTTCATCCTTTATCAGGAGCCTATATGCCATTCAAACCCCAATTTTCCCTATCATTTAAGCCATTAGCCCTTATATTGCGTGTGCAAGCAGCTATTTTATTGATAGCATGCAGCACTTCGGCATTGGCTCAAAGCTATCCCACCAAGCCGGTCAAAATCGTTGTCCCCTTTGCTGCTGGCGGTCCGGCGGACAATTACGCGCGCTTCATGGCGCTGCGCCTGCAGGAGTCGCTGGGCCAGACCTTTGTGGTGGACAACAAGCCCGGCGGTGGCTCGGTCATTGGCACCGACCTGGCCGCCAAGGCGCCCGCTGACGGCTACACCCTGCTGCTCATGTCCAACACCCACACCGCCAACGAAACGCTGTTGCACAACAAGCCCTTCGCCCTGATGCGCGACTTTGTGGCGGTAGCGCCCATCAACTATTCCGACCTAGTCTTGGTAGCCAACCCTGCGGTGCCCGAGACCAAGCTGGCCGACCTGGTCAAGCGCGCCAAGGCCCAGCCCGGCAAGATCAACTATGCCTCCAGCGGCCCCGGCACGCCCTACCACATGGCAGGTGAGCTGTTCAAAAGCATGGCCGGCATCTACCTGGTGCACATCCCTTACCGGGGCAGCTCCGGTGCGCGCACCGACGTGATTGGCGGCCAGGTGGACATCATGTTTGATGCGGTGACCACCATGACCGAGCAGGTGCGTGCAGGCAAAGTCAAAGCCCTGGCCACCACGGGCAAAACCCGCTCCGCCGTCATGCCCGACGTGCCCACCATGAGCGAGGCCGGTGTGCCCGGCTACGAAGCCACCATCTGGCTGGGCCTGATGGCTCCCAAAGGCACGCCCAAAGAAGTGGTTGCGCGTTTGAATGAAGTGGTGAGCAAAATTGCCAGCCAAGCCGACGTGCAGCAAGCCTGGACAAAACAAGGCGCAGTAGCGATGGTGATGAACCCCGAAGCGTTTGACAAGTACGCCCGCGACGACATTGCCAAGTGGGAAAAAGTCATCAAGACGGCGGGCATCAAGGCCGATTGATTGCATGACCACTCTGCATATCCTCAGCGGCGGCGCAGCCTTCGGGCTGGTCTCCAGGCTAGAAGCCCCATTCAAAGCCAGCACGGGCTGCACATTAGCAGGCACCTTCAGCGCGGTGGGTGCCATGCGCGACCAGCTACTCGCAGGCGCACCGTGTGACGTGGTCATCCTCAGCGCCGCCCTCATCGCCCAGCTGGAAGCCAGCGGCCATGTGCTGGCTGGCAGCGCCCGCGCCCTGGGCAAAGTGCGCACAGGTATCGCCGTCAAAGCAGGCAGCCCACAGCGCAAGGTAAGCACGCCTGACGAACTCCGAGCCGCCCTACTGCAGGCCAGTGGCATCTACTTCCCCGACCCCATCAGGGCCACCGCAGGCATCCACTTCATGAACGTATTGCAGCAACTGGGCATAGATGCCCAGGTAGCCAACCGCCTGCGCCCCTACCCCAACGGTGCCACCGCCATGGCCAAGATGGCCAAGTGCCCCGAAGCAGGTGTGATCGGCTGCACCCAAGTGACAGAAATTTTGTACACCGCAGGCGTTGATTTGATTGCCGTGCTGCCCAAAGAGTTCGAGCTGGCAACGGTGTACACCGCTGCTGTGAGCGGCAAGGCGGCTAACCCTTCGCAGGCTGTCGCTTTGGTGGATTTGCTCAGTAGCGCTGAAGCGGGGGCATTGCGGCTGGCGGGTGGGTTTGAGGACTGATAAATAGCCAGTAATTCAAACCAGCCAGTTAAGCCCGAATCGTCATAGTTCGGGCTTTTTTATGGACTAAGATAGCCTCATACCCATGCCATCAAAGTCCAAAGAAGCCCAAGCCCGTATCAAAATCAACAAGCTGCTTGAGTCAGCGGGTTGGCGCTTTTTCGACGACGCGCATGGCCAAGCCACCATAGCGCTGGAGCCGAACGTCAAACTCACCCATGCGCAAGTCGATGCCATGGGCAACGACTTTGAAACCTCCAGCAAGGGCTTTATTGATTTTCTGCTGCTGGATACCCAAGGTTTCCCGCTGGTGGTGCTTGAAGCCAAGGCAGAGCACATCAACCCGCTGGCTGCCAAAGAGCAAGCCCGCAAATACGCCAAATCACAAAACTGCCGTTTCGTCATCCTGTCCAATGGCAATCTGCATTACTTTTGGGACTTGAACCAAGGCAGCCCGCACATCATCACGCGCTTCCCCGCGCCAGATTCCATCAAGGGCTATACCTATTTCAAGCCAGACCCGGCGCGCCTGGTGGCTGAAGACGTGCCGCAAGACTACATAGCCCGCACGCAAATGCCCGCTTACGACCTTGAAGCGGGCTGGAAGAATGCTGACGAAAAGCCTGCATTCATTCAAAAGAATCGCCTGCGCTTTATGCGCACCTACCAACAGCGCGCCGCGCAGGCTATCCAGCTTGCGGTCAAAGAAGGCAAAACCCGCTTCCTGTTTGAAATGGCTACTGGTACTGGTAAAACACTAACGTCCGCTGCTGTCATCAAGCTATTTTTGCGCACTGGCAATGCCCGCCGCGTGCTCTTTTTAGTAGACAGGTTGGAACTGGAAGACCAGGCCAACAAGGCCTTTACATCTTTGCTGAAAAACGACTACAAATCCAGTATCTACAAAGAAAACCGCGACGACTGGCGCAAAGCCGAAATTGTGGTGACTACCGTGCAGTCCCTGCTGTTCAACAACAAGTACCAAACCCTGTTTTCGCCCACAGACTTTGACTTGGTCATCTCTGACGAAGCGCACCGCTCCATTGGCGGCAACGCCCGCGCAGTGTTTGAGTATTTTGTGGGCTACAAGCTGGGGCTGACCGCCACCCCCAAGGACTACCTCAAGAAGTTTGACACCGCCAAACCCACCACCAAAGACCCGCGCGAGCAAGAGCGCCGCTTTCTGCTGGACACCTACCGCACCTTTGGCTGCGAAACGGGCGAGCCCACTTTTCGCTACTCACTGCTAGACGGTGTGCGCGAAGGCTTTTTGATCAACCCGCTGGTAGTGGATGCGCGCACCGAGGTGACTACGCAGTTGCTGTCCGACGAAGGCTTTGCCGTAGTGGTGGGCAATGAGGGATCGGACGCTGACAAGCCCGCAGAGCAGCGCTTTTTACAGCGCAGCTTTGAAAAACGCTTTTTCTCTGAGCCTACCAACCGTTTGTTTTGCGAAACCGTGCTGGCCCACGGCCTGCGTGACCCCATCAGTGGCGAGTTTGGCAAAACCATTGTGTTTGCCGTCAGCCAAAACCATGCCGCCAAACTCACGCAGATATTGAACGAATTGGCCGACAAACAATACCCGGGCCTGTACCAGTCCGACTTTGCGTTGCAAGTCACCTCGCTTATCCCCGACGCGCAGCAGTTCACCATCAACTTCACCAACAACAACCTACTGGGCACCGCCCATGTGCTACCCGCCTACAAGACCAGCAAGGCCCGCGTGTGCGTGACGGTGGGCATGATGACCACTGGCTACGACTGTCCTGACCTGCTCAACCTAGCCCTGATGCGTCCCGTGTTTTCCCCGTCAGACTTTGTGCAGATCAAAGGCCGGGGCACCCGCAAACACGACTTTCGCGAAGAGTTGCAAGACGACAGCCTGAAAGCCCAAGTCACCGCACCCGCCAAGCTGGCCTACAAGTTGTTCGACTTTTTTGCCACCTGCGAATATTTTGAAGAAAAATTCGATTACGACCAGGTTTTAAAACTGCCAACGCCATCGTACCAACCCGAGGTGGGCGGCAATGGAGAGCCCGGTGAAGGCGGTGGCCCCGGCACAGGTGAAGATCCACCCCCACCAGGCACCTACATCCACACCGGCACCGATGCCATCACCAACCGGGTGGAACAGCAGGTTGGCTTCCAGGGCATGAAGGTAGACCGCATGTTCTTCGAGAAATTTGAAGACAAAGTCAAAGCCGACCCGGTGATTGCTGCACAGGTAAACAACGCCCAGTGGGACCAAGCCATTGACTACATCACCACCGAGCTGTTTGACAAACCCAGCGAATACTTCAACCTTGACAAGCTGCGCCGCGCCGCAGGCGTAGACCGTCGCCTGGGCTTGCGTGAAATTTTAGAAAAAGCCTTTGGCTTTATCCCCGGCTTTAAAAGCAGAGACGAGATGCTGGAAGAAGAGTTTGACAAGTTTTTGGTAGACCAGCAAAACGTCACCGGTTTCAGCGCCGACTCTGCTGCCACCGCCATCGTGGCCATGAAGTATTACTTCAAAGCCTACGCCACCGACCACCGCCTGCGCGACATCATCGAGACCAAACGCCTGACCGACCTGAACGTGTACCCCGCCTTTGGCATGAGCGACTTTAAAGCCGTGCCACCCGCCTGGCGCACCCGCATCCCCGAGTACGTAAAAGACTACGTGCCTCTTAACCAATTCATGTGATTCCCCCTTAAATGTTAGACGCAGAAACCAAACGCCGCATCGACAGTTGCCGCGACATTCTGGTGGGCAAAGTGCCCGACCCCAAAAGCCAGGTAGAGCAGATCACCATTGCGCTGATCTACAAGTTTATGGACGACATGGATGCCGAGGCCGAAGAGCTGGGCGGCAAACGCAGCTTTTTTGCCGGTGACTACGCCCGCTTTGGTTGGGCCCAGTTGATGTCACCCAGTTTGAGTGGCTTTGAAGTGCTGAACGTCTATTCTGAAGCGATCCAAAAGATGAACGAAAACCCCGGCGTGCCGCCGCTGTTTCGAGACATCTTTAAAAACGCCTACCTGCCCTACCGCGACCCAGAAACGCTGAAAAGCTTTTTAAAAGAAATCAACTACTTCAGCTACGACCACTCTGAGCGCCTGGGCGATGCGTTTGAGTATTTGCTCAGCGTGCTGGGCAGCCAGGGCGATGCGGGGCAGTTTCGCACGCCGCGCCACATCATTGACTTTATGGTCGAGGTGATGGACCCCAAAAAGAACGAAACCATCCTAGACCCCGCCTGCGGCACCGCAGGCTTTTTGATCTCGGCATGGAAGCACATTCTCAAAGCCAACACCCAAAAAACCACGGGCGACAAGCTAACCCCTGACGAACGCGCCCGCCTAGCCGCCAGCATCCATGGCTACGACATCTCACCCGACATGGTGCGCCTGAGCCTGGTCAATTTGTACCTTCACGGCTTTACCCACCCGCGTGTTGAAGAGTACGACACACTCACCCAAGACGACAAGTGGAACGAGGTGGCCGATGTGATTTTGGCCAACCCGCCGTTCATGAGCCCCAAAGGCGGCATCAAGCCGCACAAGCGCTTTACCGTGCAAGCCAGCCGCAGCGAAGTGCTGTTTGTGGACTACATGGCCGAGCATTTGACCGCGACGGGCCGCGCCGCCATCGTGGTGCCCGAGGGCATCATCTTCCAGAGCGGCACAGCGTACAAAGCGCTGCGCAAGATGCTGGTAGATACCAGTCTGGTGGCCGTGGTCAGCCTGCCCGCTGGCGTGTTTAACCCCTATAGCGGCGTGAAGACCAGCATTTTGATTTTGGACAAGCGCGTGCACAAACAGACCGACAAGGTGCTGTTTGTCAAAGTGCAAAACGACGGGTTTAACCTCGGCGCGCAACGCCGGGCGGTGGTGGACAGCCATTTGCCAGAGGCGACGCGGTTGCTGCGGAGCTGGATGACTGCACCCGAGAAGTTTGAGGGCGACGGCGCGATGGCGCAGGCGGTGGAGCGCTCGCGGATTGGGGCGAGTGGGGATTTTAATTTGAGTGGGGAGAGGTACATCACCACGGCGTTCGCACACACGCACTACGAGGTCGTCCGGGTTTCTGACGTTTGCGACATCAACCCGCGCAAGTCGGAGCTCGATGCACTTCCAGCTACCACCCGCGTGTCATTCGTGCCCATGAAAGACTTGGCGAAAGACTCCAACGACTTCACGCCGCAGGAAGAACGAGCACTCGACGAAGTAAGACAAGGCGCGTACACGTTTTTCCGCGACGGTGATGTATTGGTGGCCAAGGTCACACCGTGTTTTGAGAATGGCAAGGCGGGCGTGGCTCGGAGATTGCTGAACGGCATCGGCTTTGGCTCCAGCGAGTATTACGTCTTGCGTCCGTCCGAAAGGCTGCTTCCAGAGTTGCTTTACCACTTCATCACGTCGCCCAACTTCCGAGCCATTGCGACGCCAGCCATGACGGGCACAGGCGGGTTGCAGCGAGTGCCCAAAGGGATCGTTGAAGAGTTCCAGATTCCCCTCCCACCCCTCGAAGTCCAGCACCAAATCGTGGCCGAAATCAAGGGCTACCAAAAAATCATCGACGGTGCCCGGCAGGTGCTCGACAACTACAAGCCGCACATCGCGGTTGATCCTGCATGGTCTCTGGTAGAGCTGGGCGACCTATGTAAACCGGAATATGGCTATACAACCTCGGCATTGGATGCTGGCGCATATCGGTTCATTCGCATTACAGACATTGATTCCGACGGGAAGCTCAAAAGCTCAGATGTGAAGTTTATTGATGCGACGCCAGAAGCAGAGCGAAGTCGGTTAACAAAAGGTGATGTTCTGGTCGCTCGGACTGGTGCGACTTTCGGGAAAACAATGCTGTTCAACGAAGACTACCCAGCAATCTACGCCTCCTATTTGATTCGCTTGTCCATGCCAAAAGACAAAGTCATTCCCGAGTATTACTGGGCGTTTGCCCAAAGTGCTAACTACTGGCAACAGGCGAATGCATTGATGACAGGAGGTGGGCAGCCGCAGTTCAACGGCAATGCACTTATTAAAGTTTGTCTGCCCCTTCCCGACCTCGAAACCCAACGCGCCATCGTCGCCGAGATCGAAGCCGAGCACGCTCTCGTCGCCGCCAACCGCGAACTCATCCGCCGCATGGAGGCCAAAGTCAAAGCCGCGATTCACCGGGTGTGGCGACAAGGGAGTTGATAGATGGAAGACGCGTATCCTATTCTGGAATATCTGCCGAACTCATTTCGGGAACCTGGCGAGCAGGAATACATCAGCTTTCTCTGGAGTGCCTTCGCTAGTAACTACGAGCACGAGAACTATCAGTTTGCGATGCTGCCGTACCACATGCTTTACATGAGTTTTGTGTACTTCTCTGTGTGGCAAATCAAGTTGATGCGTTCTCGTGACTTCGAGAATGCATCGATCTTTGTGTCGCAAAAGGAACGCGCGATTCTACAGGCTACATCGCCGTTCACTTTTAGCATCGTGAATGAGCGCAGCATCTTTCGCTTCCTAAAGCTAATTGGTTGCGAAGACCAGCACACAGGTTCTTTCGCAAAGCTTGTGGATGTGCGCAATGAGCTGGCGCACTCCAACGGTTTGATAAATTGCCGAGATCAACCGGCAGCAGATAAGCGTGTTGTCGAAGTCATACGACAGGTTCGGGCAATTCAGGATCACATGACGCCATTGCTGCACGAATGCCTGTATCAGTTTCTGGTCGAAAGCTGTGCCGAAGATGATATGGAGTACGACAATCCGACTGATCAGATTCGAGAGTTGCTAGTGCATAAACACTATTTCTCGGTCAAAGATATCGAAGCATGCCGCAGCTTCGACGTTCAAACCCTATCGAACCGACCGCGTTTCGAGGTAATGCAGGTATTGTTCGAAAAGTTTTTATTGATGTATCCCGCAGAAGCATTGAATTGACTAAAGCGAACTTTCCGGTCTAGGGCGACTTTGTCTCCGATAACGAAACCAAGCAAGCCCGGGCGGCCACCAACCGCAATTGACCGCGTGTGGGGTTCCCAGGGGTTTTGCCCCGCCAACCTACTTCTTGTCTTTAGGCGGGCATGGGTCGTTACCAAAGCTGTCACGGTGGCGGATTTGGTTTTGGCGGTTGTGTACCAACAGCTCGCTTTGGTCGCGCTGCGCCAATTCACGGCCATAGTCGATGGCCTGCTTTTGGGTATCGAACAGTTTGGACACGCGTTGCGTGTTCGGACGGCGTGCCGCCCAATCTTCGCCGTGGCGAACGATGTGAACGTCTTTAGGGTTAGTCATAGGGATACTCCTAAACTACAAAGACTGTAGTTTACAAATAAACATGTATGATGTAAATTTGTAAACTTGCAAATCAAATTTCCTAGGAGAACCACCATGATTGGAAACCGCTTAAAACTGGCCCGCGATGCGGCTGGTTTGTCGCTGCGCGCCATGGAAGATGCTATTGCGGGCAAGGTATCAGCCCAGGCCATTGGCAAGTATGAAAACGACCAGATGATGCCAGGCTCAGACGTGCTGCTGGCGTTGGCGCGTGCCTTGAAGGTGTCGCCTGAATATCTGCTGAGTAACCGTGACATTGCTTTGTCGGGCGTAGATTTTCGCAAAGACCCCGCTGCGGGCGCGCGCGAAGAAAAAGCTGTGGAAGCGGTGGTCATAGACCATTTGGAGCGCTACCTAGAGGTGGAAGAGCTGCTGCCCGACGCGCTGCTGGACTGGGTTGCACCCAAGGCCAAAGAATTTTCTATTAGCACGATAGAAGAGGCAGAGCAGGCTGCGGATGCCTTGCGCATGCTGTGGAAGATCGGCATAGACCCCATACCGTCCATGGCCGAGCTGCTGGAAGATAACGGCGTGAAGGTGATTGCGCTGGACTTGCCGCAGGCGGTGTCGGGGTCTAAGGCATTTGCCACGCGTGGCGGGCAACACCCCGTGGCGGTGATTGTGGTGAACAAAAACCACAACGGGGAGCGGCAGCGCTTTACGCTGGCGCATGAGCTGGCACACCTGGTATTGCAGCTTAAGGGCGAGTGGACGGAAAAGGATGGGGAGAAGGCGGCAGACCGTTTTGCGGGGGCTTTTTTGGTTAGCAGTGAAATGCTGGTCAAGCGCCTGGGTAAGATGCGCACCGCGCTGTCGCTGGGCGAGCTGCTGGAGCTTAAGGTGTACTTCAGGGTGAGCGTGTCGATGCTGGCGCTGCGCTGCAAGCAACTGGGCATCATTGGGCAGGCTGTGTTTAACCGCTTGTGGGGCACGATGGTGCGCATGAAATGGGTGGGTAAAGCAGCAATTGAGCCCCACCCGTTTGCGCCCGAGGTGCCTACGCGCATGGAGCGCCTATGCCTGCGCGCTGTGATGGAAGAAGCGATGTCGGGTGCCAAAGCGGGTGAGCTGCTACAGATCAGCGTGCGTGAGCTGGATGCACGCTTGTCGCCCGTGGCAGCTTAACCCGGGCCTGCCAAAATGATTCTTCTTGTGTCGGACACCTCGGTGTTGATTGATCTTGAGAGGGGTGGCTTGCTGTCGGTAGCCTTTGCGACCGGCATACCCATGCTGGTGCCCGATTTGCTGTATGCGAAAGAGCTTGAACCGTACAACGGCGCTTACTACCGCAGCCTTGGCTTGCAGGTGGTGAGCCTACAGCCTGACGAACTGAGCTTTGCACAGCAAGTTAAAAACGAACGTAAACCGTTGAGCTTGCCAGATTGTTTTGCGTTGGCGTGCGCCAGACGCCAAGACCACGCTTTGTTGACGGGCGACGGTGCGCTGCGTGCAGCAGCTAAGGATTACGGAATCCAGATGGTCGGCCTGCTGTGGCTCCTGGATGGCTTGGCAGAAAGTTGCGCAGCCACACACTCCACGCTGCATGAAGGCCTTACAAAGATTTCGCAAGGGCCACGTTGCAGGCTGCCGAAAAGCGAAATTCAGAAGAGATTGAAAAATTGGGGTGGGTAATGCCTGTCGATTTGACTAAACGTTCTTGCAATGCAAACGATTTGCTACTAATTTAGTAGCTGCTTACGCTATATTTTATTGGGCTAGAGGCTTAAAACATATATAAATAGACGCTCAACTTTGGTAAAGTGGCGCACTTATGCACCTAATTATGCGCGTAGTTTTTGCACGAAAGTACGTGTCAAGTGGTGGAAATTCCACCACTTCGTGGGTGATTTTCCACCACTTGAAGGTGTTCACACATCCATGCCCTTGCCCGAAAACAGCCCCGCCATGGTTGTGCGCAGCCAGATGTTGCCAGCGTCCAGGTTGAAGCGCTCGTGCCAATGCTGTTTGACTTTATAGGTGGGCAGCGGCAGGGGCGGCTCCAGGACTTTGACGCTTTCCTGCTCGGCCAGGGCATGCCCTAGCTGGCGCGGCACGATCACAAGCAATTGGGTTTGGGCGACGATGCGGGCTACGCCCAGAAAGCTGGGCAGACGCAGCACGATGCGCCGATCCACTTTGTTTTTGGCCAGCACCTTGTCCACAATCGAGTGGCCCGTGCCAGACGACATGACCATGATGTGCCCCTCGCTGGTGAAGGCTTTGCGCGTGAGTTTGGTGCCAATGCGCGGGTGGGTGCTGGAGGCCAGGCAGACAAAATCCTGCGCAAACAGGGCTTGCTGGTAGAAGCCCGCCTCCAGACTGGGCATGAAGCCCACGGCCAGGTCAATGTCGCCCGTCTCCAGCCGCAGGCGGCTGTCGGGGGATATTTTCTCGGCCTCGATGACCAGGCCGGGTGCGGTGGTTTGCAGGTGGTTGATAAGCCGTGGCAGCAGCACGATTTCGCTGATGTCGGTCATGCAGATACGAAACTCGCGTGTGGCTTGCTGGGGCCTGAAAGCCCCGGCGACTCCCCGTGCCTTCTCCATTCTGCTCAGGGCTTCCAGTACGTCGGGGTAGATGCTTTGCGCGCGCGGCGTGGGTGCCATGCCGGCAGCCGTGCGGCAAAAAAGCGGGTCGTCAAAATGGCGGCGCAGTTTGGTGAGGACGATGCTGGCGCTAGCCTGCTCCATGCCCAGCGCCTGCGCCGCGCGCGAGACGCTTTGGGTTTTATAGACTTCAACGAAAACGCTGAGCCAATCGAGGTCAAGCTTTGCCATGGGGCAGTGTATCGCACTATATTAAAACCATATATAAAATATTTCAAAAACTGCTTTGACGACATAGTCTGGGTCTGCGACAGTCTGACACCATCAACAGAGAGAGGCAAAAATGCAATTTCACCAGAACGGTTTTCGCACTGGCGACCCTGGCTTGCTGGACGCGGCAGTGCCAGGCGCGCCAGCCCTTGCGGGTCACGCCCTGCCAGCACTGGCCGATGTGCTGATCGTCGGCTGTGGCCCTGCGGGCTTGACGCTGGCCACGCAGCTAGCGGCCTTTCCAGAGATTCGCACCGTGATCGTGGACCAGAAGCCCGGCCCATTGCAGTTGGGCCAGGCCGACGGTGTGGCCTGCCGCACGATGGAGATGTTTGAGGCATTCGGCTTTGCCGAGCGCGTACTCAAGGAGTCTTACTGGGTCAATGAGACCACTTTCTGGAAGCCTGGCGATAGCGCAGCTAATGGCATAGTGCGCAGCGGGCGCGTGCAGGATGTGGAAGACGGTCTGTCCCACATGCCACATGTGATTTTGAACCAGGCCCGCGTGCACGACTTTTATCTGGAGACCATGCAACGCTCTGCCGCACGCTTGGTGCCGCACTATGGCCGCCGTTTGATGGGGGTGGAGCGTGCGCCAGACGACGCGCAAGACTACCCCGTTACCGCCCGATTTGAGCACCAGGACGCTGCCTGTGCGGGACAGGTAGAGACCCTCCGCGCCCGCTATGTGGTGGGCTGCGACGGCGCGCGCAGCGGTGTGCGCAGTGCCATAGGCTTGTCGCTCAAGGGCGACTCGGCCAACCATGCCTGGGGCGTGATGGATGTGCTGGTGGTGAGCGATTTTCCCGACATCCGTTTCAAGTCGCTCATCCAGTCTGCCAATGAGGGCAGCATCTTGATTATTCCGCGCGAGGGTGGTTACCTGGTGCGCTTGTACGTGGAGCTGGACAAGCTCAACCCGAATGAGCGCGTCTCCAGCCGCAACATCAGCCTGGAACAGTTGATTGCCGCTGCCCAGCGCATCTTGCACCCGTACACGCTGGACATCAAGGAAGTGGCCTGGTGGTCGGTGTACGAGATTGGGCAGCGCATGTGTGATCGGTTTGACGACCTGCGCCCTGATGAGCTGGACAAGCGTTTGCCGCGCATCTTCATTGCGGGCGATGCCTGCCACACCCACAGCCCCAAGGCGGGCCAGGGCATGAATGTGTCGATGCAGGATGCCTTCAACCTCGGCTGGAAGTTGGCCGCAGTTTTGCAAGGCCGCAGCCCGCCGAGTCTGCTGCACACCTACAGCGCCGAGCGGCATGCGGTGGCTAAAGAGCTGATTGACTTTGACCGCGAATGGGCCAAGATGCTTAGCGCGCCGCTTAAAAAGCCGGGTGGATCCGCAGGCGCTGGCGATGCCCAAGGCATGGAGGCATCTGAAGTGCAAGGCTATTTTGTGCGGCACGGTCGCTACACAGCAGGCACTGCCACGCGCTACACACCCGCGCTGCTGGCAGGCGCGGCAACGCACCAGCACTTGGCACCAGGTTTTGGTATCGGTACACGCTTTCATTCCGCGCCGGTTATCCGCGTAGGCGATGCCAAGCTGATGCAACTGGGGGAGACTTTGACGGCTGATGGTCGCTGGCGCTTAATTGCATTTGCGGGGCAGGGCGACCAAGCAGAGCCTACGTCGCCCATCGGCAAGCTGTGCAGTTACCTGCGCGAGTCTGCGCAGTCCCCACTCCAGCGCTACACCCCTGCGGGGGCAGACCTGGATGCTGTGTTTGACCTGCGGGCAGTGTTCCAGCAAAGCCATCATCAGCTAGCCGTCACGGCCTTGCCCGAGTTGTTGTTCCCGCCCAAAGGCCGCTACGCTTTGCGCGACTATGAAAAAGCTTTCTGCGCCCTGGCGGATGTGCAGCACAACATCTACACCCTGCGCGGTGTTGACCGCCAGCAAGGTTGCCTGGTAGTGGTGCGCCCCGACCAGTACATTGCGCACATCCTGCCACTGCAAGATACCGATGCACTCACCCAATTTTTTGGTGGCTTTATGTTGAGCGCTTGAACGGGCAGTCGGGCGCGTCGACTAGCTTGCCTCCTGCGGCCCGTCCTGTCCGTAATAGGCATAGATTTTCGGCAGTGCCTGTACGTTCCAGACCATATCGACTGACCAGCCGTGTTTGTAGGCCCTTTTTGTCAACTTGAAGGCCTGCCGAGAGTACAGCGTTCATAATTGGCAGAGCGCTACTGCGCACGTAGAGAGCATTTTTGCCCGTAACGATGCCTGTGCTAACCATTCAACACCTCAAAAGGCCCATACATGTCTGCAAAATCCGCCAAAGCCAGCTTCAGCTGGGAAGATCCGTTCCACCTGAGCAGCCAGCTCACCGAGGACGAGCGCCAGGTGCAAGATGCCGCCCGTGCCTACTGCCAGGAAAAGCTGCTTCCGCGCGTGACCGAGGCCTTTCGCCACGAGAAAACGGACGTAGCCATCTTCCGTGAAATGGGCGCGCTAGGCCTGCTGGGCGCTACCATTCCCGAGCGGTATGGCGGCGCGGGACTGAACTACGTGTGCTACGGCCTGGTCGCACGCGAAGTAGAGCGTGTCGATTCTGGCTACCGCAGCATGATGAGTGTGCAAAGCTCGCTGGTGATGGTGCCGATCAATGAGTTTGGCTCTGAAGCTCAGAAACAGAAATACCTGCCCAAGCTGGCCAGCGGGGAGTGGATTGGCTGCTTCGGCCTGACCGAGCCCAACCACGGCAGCGACCCGGCCAGCATGCTTACCCGTGCTAAGGCTGTGCCCGGTGGCTATGCCCTGACGGGTAGCAAAATGTGGATCACCAACAGCCCGATTGCAGATGTGTTTATGGTCTGGGCCAAGGATGATGGCGGGCAGATTCGCGGCTTCATTTTGGAAAAAGGCTGGAAGGGCCTGAGCGCTCCGGCCATTCACAGCAAGGTCGGCTTACGTGCCTCCATCACCGGCGAAATTGTGATGGACGAAGTGTTTGTGCCCGAAGAAAACGCTTTCCCTGATGTGCGCGGCTTAAAAGGCCCGTTCACTTGCTTGAACAGTGCGCGCTTTGGCATCGCCTGGGGTGCGCTAGGTGCCGCAGAAGACTGCTACTTCCGCGCCCGCCAGTACGTGGTGGACCGCCAGCAGTTTGGTCGGCCACTGGCCGCCAACCAGCTCATCCAGAAGAAGCTGGCCGATATGCTGACCGAAATCAGCCTGGGCCTGCAAGGCTGCCTGCGCTTGGGGAGAATGAAGGACGAAGGCACCGCAGCCGTGGAGATCACCAGCATTTTGAAGCGCAATAGTTGCGGCAAAGCGCTGGACATTGCCCGCCTGGCGCGCGACATGATGGGTGGCAATGGCATCAGCGACGAGTTTGGCGTGGCACGCCACTTGGTGAACCTGGAGGTGGTCAACACCTACGAAGGCACGCACGATGTGCACGCACTCATTTTGGGCCGTGCCATCACGGGTATCTCGGCGTTCTCGAATTGAGGGGCCATCGCTCCTATCGCCAATGCATAAACCAAAAATAAGGATGCGCGGGACAACAGTGGGACAATACCCGCTATGCATCCTGAACAATTGATCGATGCCTGCGCGTACCTCGTAGGCCAAGTACTGAAATTTGAACACCCTGCCGACTCGGTGGTGTCAAAGTTTTTTAAAGAGAACCGTAACTTCGGGCCGCGTGAGCGTGCAACCCTGGCGGAAACTGCCTACAACGTGCTGCGCAAGAAGCTGCTGTATGAGGCGTTTGCGCTGAGCGCACCCAAAGGAAGTGGCTCGCGTGAGCGCAAGCTGGCAATTTTGGGCTTTTACGGGCCGCGTGACTTTATCAAGTCCACGCTCAACCCCAATGAGGTGGCTTGGCTGGACGCCTGCGATGCCGTCGACCCGGCTGCTGCCAACTCAGGACTGCTGGAACTGCACCGGCATAACCTGCCCGAATGGCTGGCGGCTTCGCTTAAAAGCCAATTGGGCGGTGACTTTTGGCCCTTGGTGGACAGCCTGAATACCGCCGCGCCGCTGGACCTGCGCGTCAACACCTTCAAGCTCAAGCGCGAAGAGGCGCAAAAGGAGCTGGCCAAGGCGGGTTTCAAATCTGAGCCTACGCCGTACTCCCCCTGGGGACTGCGTATGCAGGGCCGCCCGCCGATCAACAAAACCCCAGCCTTTGAAAAAGGCAAGATCGAGGTGCAGGACGAAGGCTCGCAACTCTTAGCCTTGTTGGTGGATGCCAAGCGCAGCGAGATGGTGGTGGATTTTTGCGCGGGCGCGGGTGGCAAAACGCTGGCGCTGGGCGCGATGATGCGCAGCACCGGGCGTTTGTATGCGTTTGATACGTCCACCCACCGCCTGGATGCCTTCAAGCCGCGCATGGCACGCAGCGGCCTGAGTAATGTGCACACCGCTGCCATTGCGCATGAGCGCGACGAGCGCGTCAAGCGCCTGGCAGGCAAGATTGACCGCGTGCTGGTGGACGCACCGTGCAGCGGCCTGGGCACCCTGCGGCGCAACCCCGATTTAAAGTGGCGGCAAAAGCCTGCTGATATTGCCGAGCTGAACGCCAAACAAAGCGCCATTTTGCAAAGCGCCGCGCGCCTGCTCAAACCCGGTGGCCGCCTGGTCTACGCGACCTGCAGCCTTTTGCCGGAAGAAAACGAAGCGATTGCGCAGGCTTTTAGCGATGCAAATAAAGATTTCGCAGCACTTGACGTGGGCGACTTGCTGACCCATATGAGGGTCGAGGGTGCGCAGACTTTGTGCAGTGGTGCACAGGATGCGCCGACCCGCTACCTGCGCCTGTGGCCGTACCGGCACGGCACAGACGGGTTTTTTGCAGCGGTGTGGCAGAAAAATTGAGTTTTTACTCCATCTGTTTGCGATAAACGGTAGCCTTGGTACCCAAATTTTTGGGTGTTTAGTCTAAAATAGGCGTATATATCAGTTACAACTACACTGACCGTACGAGACAACTGTTCTTCAAAGGAATCTCATGTTCGTTTTTGATTCTCCCGTGTTCAACGCAATCATTCAATGGCTGGGCCACGGCATGTGGAACCTTGCCTGGTGGCAGATCGTGTTGTTCACTTTGGGGCTGACGCACATCACCATGGCGGCGGTAACGATTTACCTGCACCGCCATCAGGCGCATCGGTCGCTGGATCTGCACGCGATACCAGCGCATTTTTTCCGTTTTTGGCTGTGGCTGACCACCGGGCAAGTGACCAAAGAGTGGGCTGCCATCCATCGCAAGCACCACGCCAAATGCGAGCAGGCCGACGACCCGCACAGCCCGCAAATCTACGGTATTAAAAAAGTGCTGTGGCAAGGTGCCGAGTTGTACCGCGCCGAGTCAAAAAATAAAGAAACCATGGCCAAGTTTGGCCATGGTACGCCGGACGACTGGATTGAGCGCAACCTGTATACCCGCTACTCCTGGCAAGGCGTGGGGGTGATGATGATCATCAACTTGGCGCTGTTTGGCTTTGCAGGTTTGGTGGTGTGGGCCGTGCAAATGGCCTGGACACCTATTACAGCTGCGGGCATCATCAATGGTTTGGGGCATTACACGGGTTACCGCAATTTTGAGGCACCGGATGCCAGCACCAACATCTCGCCCTGGGGCATCATCATCGCTGGCGAAGAGCTGCACAACAACCATCACACCTATCCCACCTCGGCCAAGCTGTCGGTCAAGCCCTACGAGTTTGATATTGGCTGGATGTACATCCGCACGCTGGAAATTTTGGGCATGGCCACCGTGAAAAAAGTGCCACCCAAATTACTGCTGGGCGCTGCCAGTCCGGTAGCCGACGAGAAAACGCTTGAGGCGTTGATCGCCCACCGCTACGAAGTAATGGCAGGCTACGCCCGTGAGATGCGCGCCGCCTGTGCGCGTGAGATTGAAGTGCTCAAGGCCAAGCAGGCCGACCTGTCGGTGCTGGAGACCGCCAAGCGCTGGTTGCACCGCGACCACGACAAAGTGCCTGCCGCCGCCCAGGCCCACCTGGCACAGGCGCGTGCAGCCCACCCCGTGCTCGACAAAATGGCCACCATGCGTGACGAGCTGCGCCTGATGTGGAGCAGCACCACCCTGAGCCGTGAGCAACTGGCTGCTAACCTGCAAGCCTGGTGCAAACGCGCCGAAGACAGTGGCATTGCGGCGTTGCAAGAGTTCTCGTTCAAGTTGCGTTCGGCACGTGCTTGAAGCGTGCCACACGAACCTAAAAAAGCCGCTTGATGCGGCTTTTTTTTTGGACGATAAAGCTTAACAATGACGTAGCAAATTTTTTAGTGCCCGGTCATGGATACCTTCGCGCAGCAATCCCTCATAGGTTTGCACAGCGTAGTCTTGCGTGGTGCCATAGCGGCCACGCGCTTGCCTAAATATCTGCGCGTACCGTGCATCGGTCAGCACGCCGCAAAAACTGGGGCTATTGCGTGGCAGCGTAAACGCCAGGGCGCTTACGTCGCCCTGCGCGGTCTGGCAGCGCAGCCAGCGCGGGTCGTATACCCCGTTGGGCATTTCGCGCTCCCAGAGGGTATGCAAAGTACTTTCCACCTGTGCAGCGGCTATATGAAATGCCATGCCCTGGCAGCTACCGCCTGTTAGCAGCGCAAACACCAAACCAGGGCATTGCGGTGTACCCCGGTTGATGCTGCTCCACATTTGCAGCGCGCGGTGCCAGCCTTGCACACGGGCAGCGCGGCGTTCGGTAAATTCAAAATCAGGCCGCCAGATCAGGGATGCATAGCCAAACACCCACATGCCATTGCTTGCATCGCCCGCGCGCCACTCCTTGAGCGTGCGCGCAAGCATCGGCACTGGGTCTCTAACGGTGATGGCGTGAGAGAGCATACGGGCAACTTATAATCTGTAACTTATTTAAATGGAGTTTCTTATGGGTTCGCAAGAAGATGACAGCACGGGTTTGGTAATGGGCGTAATTTTCGGCGTAATTGCCTTGGTGATCAGCCTGATTATCGGCCTGTCGATATACCAAAAGAGCAAGCTTACCAAAACGCAAAGCAAGTCTGGAACTGTGGCTGCAATGGCTAGCGCAGGCGCGGGCAGCGCAGCAGGCACTGCAGCCGTCGCCGCTGTAGCAGGTTTAGCGCCCGGTGCCACCGCTTCAGCGGGAGCCAATGCGGCGACCGGTGGTGCACAAGCAGCGAGCAGCTCGGCTGCCGATGCCGCTGCCATGGCCGCCGCAGGCAAGGCCAGCGTGACGGTAGACAACGGTGTAGTAAAGTTTTTCTTTGCTTCGGGCAAGTCTGACTTGGCTGCAGGCGGCACGCAGGCACTCAGCGACATTATTGTAGGCGTGCAGGCTGGTAAAAAAGCCATCATCAGCGGCTATGTGGACAGCACGGGCAACCCAGAGCAAAACAAAGAAATTGCCAAACAGCGCGCTTTTGCGGTGCGGGATCTACTTAAAGCCTCGGGTTTGACCGACGCGCAAATTGAGCTGAAAAAGCCCGAGGACATCCAAGCGGGCGCTGGTGCGCAGGCGCGGCGTGTGGAAGTGGTGTTGCAATAAGCCGAAACGAAGAGCCCAATTGCTCAAGCCCACCCGCCGCAGGCACTTCAGCCCGGCGGGTTTTTTGCGCGCCCTTTGGCCTCAGTTCGTACCCTGTTGGTAACTCGTTGGCTGGACGCAAGGGGTTTATCGCCGTATGATGGACATGTAATTTAATTACATATTTTCAACACCTTTAAAACAGCTTGCATCCCATGTACATCCATCCCGTGGTGGCACAAGTCACCCAACGCATTACCCAGCGCAGCGCTATCTCGCGTGCGGCCTATTTGCAGCAGATCGATGCCGCCAGCCGCCGTGACCGGGGCGCCGACCGTATGGGTTGCGCCAACATCGCGCATGCCTTTGCTGCCATGCCGGGCAGCGACAAGTTCAAGGTGGTGGCCGAGAAAGCGCTGAACATTGGCATCGTCAACGCCTATAACGACATGCTCTCGGCGCATGCGCCTATGCAGCACTATCCGGCCCTGATCAAGGACGAGGCGCGCAAGTACGGTGCTACTGCGCAGGTGGCCGGTGGCGTGCCTGCAATGTGTGATGGCGTGACGCAAGGCACACCGGCTATGGAGCTGAGTTTGTTCAGCCGCGACACCATCGCCATGGCCACTGCGGTAAGTCTGAGCCACGACATGTTTGACTGCGCCCTCTTGCTGGGTGTGTGCGACAAAATTGTGCCCGGCCTCTTGATCGGTGCGCTGCATTTTGGCCACCTGCCTACGGTGTTTGTACCCGCAGGCCCGATGGTCAGTGGCCTGAGTAACAACAAAAAATCCAAGGTGCGTGAGCGCGCCGCCCAGGGCCTGGTAGGCCGCGCCGAGCTGCTGGATGCTGAGTCCAAGGCCTACCACGGCCAGGGCACCTGCACCTTTTATGGCACCGCCAACAGCAACCAGATGCTGCTCGAAGCCATGGGCCTGCATGTGCCCGGCACGGCCTTTATTAACCCCGACGAAGCTACTGGGCTACAGGTACGCGAGCTGCTGACGCGCGAGACGGTAAAGACGGTGCTGGCAGCGACTAAAAACAAAGCGGCGATTGGAAAAATAGTCGACGAAAAATGTATCGTTAACGCCATGGTGGCGCTGATGGCCACCGGCGGCAGCACCAACCACTTGATTCACTGGGTGGCCGTAGCGCGCTCGGCAGGCATCGTGATTGACTGGGATGATTTTTCGGCGCTGTCCAGCGTGGTGCCACTGCTGTCGCGCGTCTACCCCAATGGCAGCGCAGATGTGAACCAGTTTCAAGAGGCAGGCGGCCCCGGATATGTGATTCGCGAACTGTTGGACGCGGGCTTGATGCATGCCGATGTATTAACCGTGAGCCAGGGCATTCGCAACTACACCCAAAAGCCTGTTTCCTCAGCGCAAGGTTTGCACTGGAGCGACATTGGCGCGACGCGGGACGACACCGTGGTGCGACCCGTCAGCAGCCCCTTCAGCACCACAGGCGGCCTGAAATTGTTGCAAGGAAACTTGGGCCGCAGCGTCATCAAAGTGTCAGCCGTGCCGCAGGAGCGCCACACCATCGAAGCGCCCGCAATGGTGTTTGACAGCCAAGAGGACATGCTGGCTGCCTTTAACGCGGGCACGCTAGAGCGCCATTGCCAAACCCATGGCGGCGCAGTGGTGGTGGTGCGCTGGCAAGGCCCGCAGGCCAACGGCATGCCCGAGCTGCACAAGCTCACGCCCCCCTTGGCCGTGCTGCAAGGCAAGGGCTACCAGGTGGCGCTGGTGACCGATGGACGCATGAGCGGTGCGTCGGGCAAAGTACCCGCAGCCATTCACGTCAGCCCGGAGGCGCTGGCCGGTGGCCCGCTGGCCAAGCTGGTGGATGGCGACCTGGTGCGCTTGGACGCGACCGCTGGCACACTGCAAGCCCTGGTCAGCAGCGCAGACTGGACCGCACGCCCACTGGCTACCATGACCACGGAGCACACCCAATCCAACGGTATGGGCATGGGCCGCGAACTTTTTGCATCCATGCGCCGCAATGCGCTCACCGCTGAACAAGGAGCCTGCACATGGCTATGAACCATCTCTTTGCAGATCTGCCCAAGGAATTGACCGCCCTGTGCGTAATGCGCGATGCCCCGGTGATCCCCGTCATCGTGCTGAACGACGTCGCACACGCCGTGCCGCTGGCTCGCGCGTTGGTTGCAGGCGGCATTCGCATGCTGGAGGTGACGCTGCGCACGCCCGTGGCCTTGCAGTGCATGGAGCGCATCGCTAAGGAAGTACCCGAGGCGGTGGTCGGCGCTGGCACAGTGCGCAGCGCGCAAGATGCCCAGGCCGCCGCCCGTGCAGGCGCGCGCTTTGCCGTCAGCCCCGGCTTCACTACCACAGTAGGCAGCGCCTGTCGCGACTCAGGTCTGCCACTGCTGCCCGGTGTGGCCACTGGCAGCGAGATCATCCAAGCCTGCGAGGCAGGCTGCCAACAGCTCAAGTTTTTCCCCGCCATGCAAGCGGGCGGTCCCGCCATGCTCAAGGCCTGGAGCGGCCCGTTCTTCGACGTGCAGTTTTGCCCGACAGGTGGCGTAAGCGAAGGCAATGCCAAAGAATTTTTAGCCTTGCCTAATGTGGTCTGTGTAGGTGGATCGTGGCTTACCCCTGCTGATGCGCTGGCTTCGGGTGATTGGGCAAGGGTGACGGCG
>JAYVJV010000046.1:0-10121 GCA_043769005.1 Polaromonas sp.
CGTTCTGTTCAAGAAGTTCGCTGGCATCGACGTGTTCGACCTGGAGCTGAACGAAAACAACCTGGACAAGCTGGTCGACATCATCGCCGCGCTGGAGCCGACCTTTGGCGGCATCAACCTGGAAGACATCAAGGCGCCGGACTGCTTTTACGTCGAGCGCAAGCTGCGCGAGCGCATGAAGATCCCGGTGTTCCACGATGACCAGCACGGCACCGCCATTGTGGTGGGCGCGGCTATTTTGAACGGTCTCAAAGTCGTGGGCAAAGACCCGAAAAAAATCAAACTGGTGACCAGCGGCGCGGGCGCTGCGGCCCTGGCCTGTCTGGGCCTGCTGCTCAAGCTGGGCATTCCGCGTGAAAACATTTTCGTCACCGACCTGGCGGGCGTAGTTTACGAAGGCCGCACCGAGCTGATGGACGAGGACAAGATTCAGTTTGTGCAAAAAACCTCGGCCCGCACGCTGGGCGAGATCATTGAAGGGGCCGACGTGTTCCTGGGCCTCTCCGCAGGCGGTGTGCTCAAGCCCGAGATGGTGAAAAAGATGGCGGCCCGGCCACTCATTTTGGCGCTGGCCAACCCCACACCCGAGATCACCCCCGAAGAGGTGCGCGCTGTGCGCGACGATGTGGTCATGGCTACTGGCCGCTCGGACTACCCGAACCAGGTGAATAACGTTCTGTGCTTCCCCTACATCTTCCGTGGCGCGCTCGATAGCGGTGCCACCACCATCACGGTAGAGATGGAAATTGCTGCTGTGCACGCCATTGCCCAGCTGGCACAGCAAGAACAAAGCGATGTGGTGGCTGCCGCCTATGTGGGCGAGCAACTGGCCTTTGGCGCGGACTACCTGATCCCCAAGCCGTTTGACCCACGCCTGATGATGATGATTGCCACCGCCGTGGCCAAGGCCGCTGCCGACAGCGGCGTGGCGCTGCGCCCGATTACCGACATGGAGGCCTACCGCGAGCGCCTGCAAAACTTTGTCTACGCCTCCGGCACCACCATGAAGCCTATTTTTGCGGCCGCCAAAAAGGCCAGCAAAAAACGCGTGGTCTACGCCGAGGGCGAGGAAGAGCGCGTGCTGCGCGCCTGCCAGATCGTGCAGGACGAAGGCGTTGCCCGACCTATTCTGATTGGCCGCCCGGCCGTGATCGCCGAGCGCATCGAAAAATTTGGCCTGCGCCTCAAAGCAGGCACCGACTATGACGTGGTCAACGTAGAGCAAGACGACCGTTACCGCGATTTTTGGCAAACCTACCACCGCATGACCGAGCGCAAAGGCGTGACAGTACAGATGGCCAAGATCGAAATGCGCCGTCGCCTGACCCTGATTGGCGCGATGATGGTGCACAAGGGTTTCGCCGACGGCATGATTTGCGGCACCTGGGGCACCACCGCCATGCATCTGCACTATGTGGATCAGGTCATCGGCAAGCGCGCGGGCGGCGGTGCCAGCCAGCCCCACGAAGTGCCGGTATACGCCTGCATGAACGGCCTGGTACTGCCCGAGCGCCAGGTGTTTTTGGTGGACACCCATGTTAACTACGACCCTACCGCGGCTGAGCTGGCCGAGATTACCGTCATGGCCGCTGAAGAAATGGTGCGCTTTGGCATCAAACCCAAAGCGGCCTTGCTGTCGCACAGCAATTTTGGCTCCAGCGACAAGCCCAGCGCCGTCAAAATGCGCCAGGTGCTCGACCTGCTGCGCGTGCAAGCGCCCTGGCTGGAGGTCGATGGCGAAATGCATGGCGACGTGGCACTGGACACCAGCGCACGCAAAGCCATCATGCCCAACAGCAGTTTGGCTGGTGAAGCCAATTTGCTGGTGCTGCCCAACATCGACGCTGCCAACATTAGTTACAACCTGCTCAAGACGGCGGCGGGTGGCAATATCGCCATTGGGCCGGTGCTGCTGGGCTGCGCCGCGCCGGTGCATATTCTTACCGCCAGCACGACCGTGCGTCGTATTGTCAACATGACTGCGCTCACCGTTGCAGATGCAAATGCCAGTCGATAGGTTTAGAACTAAAAGTTAGCGCCAACTAATTATAAAAACAAAAGTTTAATAAAGCCCTGTTTGCAGTATCTTTACCCTGCAAAGTACTTGCATTTTTTTTCGATTCCGCTGACAATATACGTCTTGGAATCTCGGGTTTTCCCGTACTTTTAAGGCGCTCATGCCTGATTCTGTAATACTCACGCTCTTTTGATCGTGCGTGTTGGACTTGATACGCATCTATAAGCATCTCTGTATGCACTGGAATGAAACTGTGAAACGCTTTTTTGCTGTTCGGTTGGTTGGCGCATACTTACTTACTTTCGTCTTGGCTTGCGTGGGTTTGACTTCAGCGTATGCCAAGGGTCCAGGTTTATCGGAGCTGGTAACCGGCAAAGGTGCCACAGTCAGTGTTCTTGATTTACCCAAACAAGGCCGCGAAACCTATGAATTGATTTTAAAGGGTGGCCCATTTGCTTACGACAAAGACGGCACCGTGTTTGGCAACCGCGAGCGGGTTTTGCCTGCTGAAAAGCGGGGCTACTACCGCGAATACACGGTCAAAACACCGTACGCCCGCACCCGTGGCGCGAAACGCATTGTGTGCGGTGGCAATAAACCTACGGCCCCAGAGGCCTGTTATTACACCGAAGACCACTACGCCAGCTTCAAGCGCATCGTCAAATGATGCACCCGCAAGCCCAAGCCTAGTCACCCATTTTCTGATTTAATTTTTGTAAAAGGAGCGGAGCGCACCATGTCACTTCGTACCGTGAAGACCAATATCGTCCAGTCCATTCGCGCCCACCGCGTGATCGACTTGCAAACCAGTGCTACCGAGCTGGGGCACCACTTTCTGTATGCCAATCTGGGCAACGCCCAGACTAAACAGGACGTGCTGGATACCATCGCCACGCAGTTTACGTTTCCGCAGCATTTTGGCAAAAACTACGATGCGCTGTATGACTGCATGACCGACCCGCTGCACAAGTCTGGCTCGCAGCCAGGCTTTGTGGTGGTGCTGGAGCACATTCCTGCCAATGCCAAGTTTGACAAAGAAGCCCGTGAGCAGCTGCTGGACATCTTTCGCGATGTGTCCGAGTACTGGCACGACCGCAAGATTCCGTTTCGCTGCTTCTACTCGTTTGCCGTAGCCCGCACGGCAGACGGCAAAACCGCCGCCGCCGCAGAAAGCACCGAGGGTGCGGAGCCTACCGAAAAAATGCCCACCGACAAGCTGGTCGATGTGTCGCCACTGGCGCTGCGCATGAGCAGCCCATTTAACGCGGGTTATTGGCTTAGCGCGGCGTAAGCCATTATAAACAATGCGCAAGCAGCTACAAAAATAGTAGCAGCTACTTCCTGTTTACCAGTACTATGCCTACGCCTACCAGGGCCACGGCGATCAACAAACCTGGTGTCACGGGTTCGTGCAACCACCACGCACCAAACAGCAGTGCAAAAATGGGCGTAAGAAACACAAACGCGCTGAGTTTGCCTGCGGGGTAGCGCCCGAGCAACCACATCCAGGCCAAGTAGCTGGCAAACGCACCCACGATGGTTTGCAGCAACAGGGACGCAATGCTAAAGCCGGACCATGACACGCTCCAGCGCTCACCCAGTGCGATGGAGACCAGCGGCAAAATCAACGCACTCAAAGCAATTTGGTAGAACAGCAGTTGCTCGGCCGAGGTGCGGGCCAGGGCGCTAGAGCGAATCACCACGGTCGTCAGCCCCCACAACATGCCTGCGCACAGCGCCAGTGCGTCACCCCACCATGGCTGGGTGCTGTTGCCCAGGCCATCCCAAAAGGCAAAGACCACGGCGGCAAAGGCACAGGCTAGACCTAACCATTGCAGCGGGCGCAGGCGTTCGCTGGCCACAAAAAAGGGCAACACGGCCGCCACCCAAAACGGTGCCGTATATAAAAACACCGTCAGGCGGGAAGCACTGGAAAACTGCAAACCGGTATAGATGCAGACAAACTCCCCGGCAAACAAAGCCCCCGCCAGCAAGCCCGGGCCCAGGGTGCCATCACGCGGTACCAAACTCACTTTGCGCCAGCGACTCCACAGCCATAACAGCAGCGTAGCTCCGGCAAAACGCAGCGCGGCCTGAAAGACGGGTGGCACTTCGGGCACGGTGGCTTTGATAAGCACTTGCTGAAAGCCCCAGAACAGGCAGCAAGCCAGCAGCAAGGTGTAGGCCAGTGGGTCTAGGTGATCTTTACGAACGGGCATGGTGTGGGCGCAGGGCGTTAGGGGTGGCATGTGAGTCTACACGCCCGAGCAGGGCGGAACACCATCCGACAGCAGCCCAAGCTGGGGGATAATCTGATTTATGCATAAAACCGTACGTTTATTGATCGCATTTGTTTCTACTGTGTTTGCCACTGTCAGCCAGGCCGTGCCCACCCCTGCTTGTGATGAGTTCGTTCGCAAGCTGCCCAACGTCAATGCCGCCATCTGCCAGGCCGCGCAGATGCAAGACTCGGGCGCGCGCTCGGTCAAGGGGCAACCCCTGTGGGTGCGCGATATGCCGATCGCCAACGCCAAACTCAAGGTTTTGGTGGTCGGCGGCATCCATGGCGACGAGCTGTCTTCCGCATCGCTGGCGCTGCACTGGATCGCCATGGCGCAAGAGATACCAGCACAGACCCATTGGCGTTTTGTGCCCCTGCTCAACCCAGATGGCTTGCTGACTGTCCCCGCGCGGCGCACTAATGCGCGCGGGGTTGATTTGAACCGCAATTTCCCCACCCCCCATTGGGAGAAAGAAGCGCCAATTTACTGGGAGAAAAAAGTCAAGCGCGACCCGCGCCGCTGGCCGGGCAACAAGCCCCTGAGCGAGCCTGAGGCCAAGTATTTGCATGACGAGATGGAAAAGTTTAAGCCCGACATGATCGTCAGCATTCACGCTCCTTATGGCGTGCTCGACTTTGACGGCCCGATTACCCCGCCGACCAAACTGGGACGCCTGTTTCTGGACCAGGTTGGCATATTCCCCGGCAGCCTGGGCAACTACGGCGGCGTACACAAGGGCATGCCGGTCGTCACCATCGAGCTGCCCAGCGCCTTTCGCACACCACTGGTGGGCGAGATGCGCCAGATGTGGATCGACCTGCTACGCTGGCAAAACGAGCGCCTGTTACAGCCGCGTGCTGAACAAAAGGCCAAGACACTGCCTGTCATACAGCCATCACCCGTGGCACGGCCCGCGTGGAGCCCCAAGTCCTGAGCCTTGACCCCCGGTCTTGGATCTGAGGTCTTTACCGAGCGGTTAATCCCCTCTCCCGCCTGCGCCCAAACTAGGGTTTTCATGGCCAAACTAGTTGCGTAATTTTCGAGCGCTCTGATTGGGTGGCGTTCGTACGTCTTATGGTTTTGCCAAACTTCCCACTCATTTTGATGGATTTGTAAAACCAGTATTGCTATATAATTTATAGCTGTTTACGCTTGTATATATTGAGTTAAAGGTCGATTTAACACCTAAAAATAAACACGGAAAAAGAGGCTGTTGCATGAAAACCCTTCAAAGCTAAAGACGCGCGAACCGCCACCGCCCATTACTCTGCACGATTCATGCATTGCACAAGACCATGACACGGGCGGCGGCATACAATGGAGGGTTAGGCTCCAGTCTAGGAGCCTTTGCTTAATATGGAGTTTTTTGTGTTTATTTCGACCGCTTTCGCCCAAACCGCCCCCGCCGCTGCCGCCTCTGGTGGCATGGAATCGAGCCTGATGAGCATGTTGCCGCTGATTCTCATGTTTGTCGTGCTGTATTTTGTGATGATTCGTCCGCAGATGAAAAAACAAAAAGAGCACCGCAGCATGATCGATGCACTGGCCAAGGGTGACGAGATCGTCACCGCTGGCGGCATGATTGGCAAGATATCCAAGCTGGGAGACAGCTACGTGGGCGTGGAACTGGCGCAAGGCGTGGAAGTACAGATGCAACGCAGCGCCGTAGTGCAAGTGCTACCCAAAGGCACCGTTAAGTAAGCGGTGTGTCAATGCAGCCATCCCGCGTGTGAGGGTGGCGCCATCTATACGGCGAGCCCCAATGCCCGTCGCCCTGTTGTTTGAACCTGAGAAGCTAGCCCTATGAACCGTTACGCATTGTGGAAATACATCGTCATTGCCGCTGTGCTGGCGATTTCGGCGCTTTACACGCTTCCGAATTTTTTTGGTGAAGCGCCTGCGGTACAGGTCTCCAGTGGCAAGGCCACCATCAAGGTCGACAGCACGACGCAAGAGCGCGTGCAAGAAGCTCTGAAAGCGGCCAACCTGTCGCCAGACATCATCACCTTTGACGGCAACTCCATCAAGGCGCGCTTCAAGGACACGGAAGAGCAGCTCAAAGCCAAAGACGTGATTCAAAAGGCCTTGATTCCCGATGCCAGCAATCCCTCGTATGTGGTCGCCCTGAATCTGGTTTCTCGTTCCCCCAAGTGGCTGTCGGCGCTGCGCGCATTCCCGATGTATCTGGGATTGGACTTGCGCGGTGGTGTGCATTTCATGCTGCAAGTCGACATGCAGGCAGCGCTGACGAAAAAAGCAGAGTCCTTGACCGGGGACATCCGTAGCGCCCTGCGCGAAAAAAACATCCGCCACAGCGGTATCAACCGTAACGCCCAGGCCATTGAAATCAGATTCAAAGACTCCGCCACCCTGGATGCTGCCAAAAAAATCTTCCTGGATCAGTTTGCCGATCTGCAAACCGTAGATGTAGCCGATGGCATTGAATACAAACTCACCGCCACCATCAAGCCCGACGCTGCACGCAAAGTGCAGGAGCAAGCGCTCAAACAGAACATCACCACGCTACACAACCGCATCAATGAACTGGGCGTGTCCGAACCCGTCATCCAGCAGCAGGGGCTGGACCGCATCGTGGTGCAACTACCCGGCGTGCAAGACACCGCAAAAGCCAAAGATATTTTGGGCCGCAC
Organism: Polaromonas sp.; assembly: GCA_043769005.1. Lineage (GTDB taxonomy): Bacteria > Pseudomonadota > Gammaproteobacteria > Burkholderiales > Burkholderiaceae_C > JAAFIP01. Next base: position 6,951 of record JAYVJV010000046.1, read on the forward strand.
CGCTACGCTGGAGGTGCGTCTGGTGGATGAGTCTACCGAAGCTCAGGCGGCAGAGCGTGGCCAGGGTGCCGTACCCTTTGGTTCCGAGCGTTACTTTGACCGCAACCAACAGGCCGTGATCGTCAAAAAACAGGTGCTGCTCACGGGCGAAAACCTGACAGATGCGCAACCTGGCTTTGACAACCAAACCCAAGAGGCGGCGGTGCACTTGTCGCTCGATGCCAAGGGCACTCGCATCTTCAAAGATGTGACCCGCGAAAACGTGGGCAAGCGCATGGCCATTTTGTTGTTTGAAAAAGGCAAAGGCGAAGTGGTTACGGCCCCGGTGATTCGCAGCGAAATTGGCGGCGGCCGTGTGCAGATTTCGGGCCGTATGAGCACGGTGGAGGCCAACGACACCTCTTTGCTGCTGCGTGCGGGCTCGCTGGCCGCGCCGATGGAGATCGTCGAAGAGCGCACCATTGGCCCAACGCTGGGAGCAGAGAACATCGAGAAGGGCTTTGAAAGTGTGGCCTACGGTTTCATGGTGATTTGCGCCTTTATGTGCATTTACTACATGGTGTTTGGCATGTTCTCTGGCGTGGCCTTGGCGGTGAACCTGCTGATGCTGGTGGCCGTGCTGTCGATGCTGCAAGCCACACTGACTTTGCCTGGCATGGCCGCTATGGCGCTGGCGCTGGGTATGGCGATTGACTCTAACGTGCTGATTAACGAGCGGGTACGCGAAGAGCTGCGTGGCGGTGCCTCGCCGCAGGCGGCTATCCACGCGGGTTACGACCGCGCCTGGGCGACGATTTTGGACTCCAACATCACCACCTTGATTGCCGGTCTGGCCCTCCTGGCATTTGGCTCGGGCCCGGTGCGGGGTTTTGCGGTGGTGCACTGCGTGGGAATTTTGACCAGCATGTTCTCTGCCGTATTCTTTTCGCGCGGTCTGGTTAATCTGATGTACGGCAGCAAGAAAAAGCTCAAAAGCGTATCCATCGGTACCGTCTGGCGCGCAGAAGGTGGCCTGGCCACCGAGGCCGTAGGCGCTGGCGCCTTGGCGGTGGATGCAGACGATGTGCCCACACCTACAGCGGCCAAAGCCAGCGGTAAATTGAGCGGAAAAGTTGCCGCCAAAAACAAGAAATAAGCGCCCCGAACGAACCGAGCTACATCATGGAATTTTTCAAAATCCGCAAGGATATCCCCTTCATGCGTCACGCGTTGATTTTCAACGCCATTTCGCTGTTTACTTTTTTAGCCGCCGTCTTCTTTTTGTTCTACAAAGGCCTGCACCTGTCTGTGGAATTTACCGGCGGCACGGTGATGGAGGTGGGCTACTCGCAACCGGCCGATGTGCCAAAGATACGCACGGTGGTGGCCGCCCAGGGCTTTACGGATGTGCAGGTGCAAAACTTTGGCTCGGCGCGTGAGGTCATGATCCGCCTGCCCGCCCAAAAAGGTGTGAGTTCGGCGCAACAAAGCGATACGGTGCTGGCTGCGCTGAAGCAAGCTGACGGCACGGCTATTTTGCGTCGTACCGAGTTTGTCGGCCCCCAGGTGGGCGAAGAACTGGCTACCGATGGTCTCAAAGCCCTGGCCATGGTGGTCATCGGCATCATGTTATATCTGGCCATACGTTTTGAGTGGAAATACGCCGTGGCGGCCATCGTCGCCAACTTGCATGATGTGATCATCATTCTGGGATTTTTTGCCTTTTTTCAGTGGGAGTTTTCGCTCTCGGTACTGGCTGCCGTGCTGGCCGTGCTGGGCTATTCGGTCAACGAATCGGTGGTGATTTTTGACCGGATTCGTGAGAATTTTCGCCGTTTTCGCAAGATGAACACCATTGAAATCATCGACAACGCCATCACTTCCACCATCAGCCGTACCATCATCACGCACGGTTGCACGCAAATCATGGTGCTTTCGATGCTGCTGTTTGGCGGCCCGACCTTGTTTTATTTTGCCTTGGCCCTTACTATCGGTATTCTCTTTGGTATTTATTCTTCGGTCTTTGTAGCCGCAGCCATTGCCATGTGGCTGGGCATCAAGCGTGAAGATTTGATAAAAACGGTACCGGGCAAAAAGGATGAAGACCCTAATGATCCTAATGCGGGTGCAACCGTGTAATGCATGGTGTAAGCTGTGTTAAGTAGCTACATAAAATGCTTTTCAAACAACATTTATACTAGTGCCACTACTTTAGTGTTAAATATTCAGCCTTTCTAGCGCAACTTCTTCGTGGTCACCACTCGCACTACCCCCTCACTCGCCAATGCCGCCTTGTCGCGCCAAGCGCGTGAACTGTTTGTGGCCAAGGCCGTAGCCTTGCTCACCGAGACCACTGCCTCCGTACGCACCAAACTTAACGCCATGTTGGACGAAAGTGCCAATGCGCGTGAAGCGCAAGACCGGCGCGACACCTGGATGCTTTACCAAAAGGGCGAGTCTGTATGGGTTGCAAAGGTCACCGAGGGTTGGAAAAGCGCCTCCCAGCCTACTGCCGCCGTTAATAGTTTGAGTACCAATGCCATGAGCTTTGAGCTAATGGGCAACGAAGTGGTAGAAAACAAAATACTCTCCTCACGCCTGTCACTGCGCATTCTGGACAAGGCCTCCTGGGATCTTAATGATCTGGTGCTGCGCATGCGTGAGCTGGACAGCGTAAGCGAGCTGCCTCGTCAGGATGTATTGCGCCCCGATACCTGTGCCCAGATTATGGTGGAGTCCTGGATGTCGGCTGGCCTCTCCCGCGATGCCTGGGTGAGCGTGCAAGAGTTGATCCATGAGCATTTTGCGACTCGATTGGTCGAGGCTTATAAAGCCGTCAACCAGTTTCTGATCAGCAGTGGCGTGATGGCCGAAATAGATTTGCGCAACTTGGTCAAACGCACGCCCAACGCTTCTGGAAATACCGGTGATCGTAGCAATGCAACCACCCAATACATGCAGATGCCTGAGCCATCATCGATGGGTGGCTTAGACCAACGCCAAAGCAGCGGTGGTCAAAATTCAAACGCTTCCAGAGGCTTTGGTAACTCGGGCAACTCTGGCGGTGCCACTAATTTTCGAGGCAATAACTTGAGTGGAGGTAGCTCTGGCGGAGGTAGCTCTGGCGGAGGTAGCTCTGGCGGAGGTAGCTCTGGCGGAGGTAGCTCTGGCGGAGGTAGCTCTGGCGGAGGT
>JAYVJV010000047.1:0-3230 GCA_043769005.1 Polaromonas sp.
AGGGGCAACCGCCGCCAGTGGTGCACCTGCTAATGCCGCTGCCGCTGGTGCTGCCCAAGCCAAAAGCGATTCTGCCATGGACGCTGCTGCTCGTGCTGCAGCTGGCGCAGCTGCAGTGGTAGTAGAAAACGGGGTGGTGAAATTCTTTTTTGCATCGGGCAAGGCGGAGTTGCCTGCTGGCGGCCCTATGGCGCTATCAGACATTATTGCGGCTACCAAGTCAGGTAAAAAAGCTGTGGTCAGCGGCTATGTCGACAGCACGGGCAATGCCGCGCAAAACAAAGAGCTGGGCAAGCTGCGCGCCTTTGCTGTACGCGACCTGCTGAAATCTTCAGGTGTTACCGATGACAAAATCGAGCTGAAAAAGCCTGAAGACATCCAAGCGGGCACGGGCGCTGCCGCCCGCCGTGTTGAGGTGACTTTGCAGTAACGCACTGACAACGCATTCACCGCCGCTGCGCTCTGGCTTGCAGAGCCTGCCAGCTTAATCTAACCGCCTGGTGCCATGCCATGGCGGTTTTTTTATGGTTAATCGGTGTTTGGTAACCAGTTGGTAACCCGCACGATGGACGATAGCCTGTAATCATCGTATGATTAACCTGTAACTAAATTACCAACTAATAAACTTATCCATGACCCTGCACCCCGTCATTATCCAAGTCACCCAGCGCATCCGCGAGCGCAGCGCGCCCACTCGCACCGCCTACTTGCAGCTGATTGATGTTGCCGCCCGCCGCGACCGGGGCGCTGACCGCATGGGCTGCGCCAACGTGGCGCACGCCTTTGCAGCCATGCCTGGCAATGACAAGTTCAAAGTAGTGGCGGAAAAAGCGCCCCATATTGGCATCGTCAACGCCTACAACGACATGCTGTCAGCCCACGCACCGCTGCAGCACTACCCCGCACTCATCAAAGACGAAGCACGCAAACACGGCGCTACTGCGCAGGTGGCGGGCGGCGTGCCCGCCATGTGCGACGGCGTAACCCAGGGCACACCGGCCATGGAATTGAGCCTGTTCAGCCGCGACAACATTGCTATGGCCACCGCAGTCAGCTTGTCGCACGACATGTTTGACGCTGCGCTGCTGCTGGGCGTGTGCGACAAGATCGTGCCCGGCCTGTTGATCGGCGCGCTGCATTTTGGCCACCTGCCCACCGTGTTTGTGCCCGCAGGCCCCATGACCAGCGGTTTGAGTAACAACGAGAAAGCCAAAGTACGCGAACAAGCCGCCCAAGGCTTGGTAGGCCGTGCCCAGCTGCTGGAGGCTGAGTCCAAGGCCTACCACGGCCAAGGCACCTGCACCTTTTATGGCACGGCCAACAGCAACCAAATGCTGCTGGAGGCGATGGGCCTGCATGTGCCTGGCACCGCGTTTATCAACCCCGACGAAGCCACAGGCACCAACGTGCGCGAGCTACTGACGCGCGAGGCCGTTAAAACTGTTTTAAGCGCTGCCAAAAACCAAGCTGCCATCGGCAAAGTGGTGGACGAGCGCTGCATCGTCAACGCCATGGTCGCGCTGCTGGCCACCGGCGGCAGCACCAACCATTTAATCCACTGGGTGGCTGTGGCGCGCAGCGCGGGCATCGTGATTGACTGGGATGATTTTTCGGCACTGTCGGACGTGGTGCCCTTACTGTCGCGCGTGTACCCCAACGGCAGCGCCGATGTGAACCAGTTTCAAGCCGCAGGCGGCCCCGGCTATGTGATCCGCGAACTGCTGGACGCAGGGCTGATGCATGCCGATGTGCTGACCGTGGCAGGCAGCATTCGCGCCTACACGCAAAAGCCTGCAGCCACTGCGCAAGGCCTGCAGTGGAGCGATATTGGCCCCAGCCAAGACGAGACGGTGGTGCGCCCCGCGTCCGCGCCTTTCAGCGCCACGGGGGGCCTAAAGCTATTGCAAGGCAACTTGGGCCGCAGCGTGATCAAAGTATCGGCGGTGCCTGAAGACCGCCATGTGATCGAAGCCCCAGTGCGTATCTTTGACAGCCAAGAAGGCATGCTGGCCGCATTTGCTGCAGGCGAGCTAGAGCGTGAATGCGTTGAGAATGCACAAGGCGGTTTGATCGTGGTGGTGCGCTGGCAAGGCCCGCGCGCCAACGGCATGCCCGAGCTGCACAAACTCACTCCCCCGCTGGCCGTGCTGCAAGGCAAGGGCTTTAAAGTAGCGCTGGTGACCGATGGCCGCATGAGCGGTGCATCGGGCAAAGTACCCGCTGCCATCCACGTCAGCCCCGAGGCGCTGGCCGGTGGCCCACTGGCCAAGCTGCAAAGCGGCGACATCGTGCGCCTGGACGCGCCCGCAGGCACGCTGCAGGCCTTGGTCAGCGAGGCCGAGTGGGCAGCGCGCCCACTGGCAACTATGAGCATCGAGCAAACCACATCTAACGGCCTGGGCATGGGCCGCGAACTTTTTGCCTCGATGCGCCGCAACGCACTGGCCGCCGAACAAGGAGCATGCACTTGGCTTTAAAAAAACTACCCACAGTGCTGACCGCGCTAGACGTGATGCGCGACGCACCCGTTATCCCCGTCATTGTGCTCAACGACATAGCCCACGCCGTGCCACTGGCCCGCGCGCTGGTAGCCGGGGGCATTCGTATGTTGGAAGTCACCTTGCGCACACCCGTGGCGCTGCAGTGCATTGAGCGTATTGCCAAAGAAGTGCCCGATGCGGTAGTGGGCGCAGGCACCGTGCGCAGCGCAGCCGACGCGCAGGCGGCAGCCAAAGCAGGCGCCAGATTTGCCGTGAGTCCAGGGTTCACGCGTGTGGTGGGCCAAGCATGCCGTGACGCAGGCCTGGCGCTGCTGCCCGGAGTGGCCACCGGCAGCGAGATCATGATGGCGCAGGAAGCTGGCTACACCCAGCTTAAATTTTTCCCGGCCATGCAAGCTGGTGGCCCCGCCATGCTCAAGGCTTGGAATGGCCCGTTTTTTGATGTGCAGTTTTGTCCTACGGGTGGTGTGAGCGCGGCTAACGCAAAAGAGTTTTTAGCATTGCCCAACGTGGTGTGCGTGGGCGGCTCGTGGCTCACACCGGCTGATGCGATGGCTGCTGGCAACTGGGCACAGATTACCGCATTGGCTGTTGCAGCGATGGCATTGGTGCCTACCAATAAGATCTGTTAAATCAGTAGTGTCCCAACGTTTTTCAGAGGAGAGAGAGCTGTTTAGGCTCCAAATTCCGATTGAAATTAGCTGGGGTCGCTGTAAGTAGTTGATTTAT
>JAYVJV010000048.1:0-40315 GCA_043769005.1 Polaromonas sp.
ACCTCGGCCCAGGCATGCGCGTCGCTTTGGCGCAGGTTCCAAAAGCCATCTACCTGGTTGAGGTCGCCACCCTGGTAGCCGGTGATGATGCGCGCGGGCACGTCTAGTGCGCGCATGAGGATGACAAAGCTGGACGCAATGTGCTCGCAAAAACCTTCTTTTTTATCAAACCAAAACTCGTCTGCCGTGTGCTGGCCGTAGACGCCGGGATCGAGCGTGTAGGAGTAGCCGCCGGTGCGCAGGCGGCGCAGCACCTCGGGCACCAGGGTTTGGGTATCGGCCTGGGCAAAAAGCGGGTCGCGGCGTATTTCGGCGGCCAGTTGCAAAGTGCGTGGGTTATAGCCTGCGGGCAGGCTGACAAAGTCACGCAGTGCGGGCACTGGGCGCAGCGGTCCATGGCGAAACTGCGTGCTGCTTTGCGCGCTGTAGCGCACGATGTCAGTCACCGGGCGGTTGCTCAGCCACTGCAACTCGTTGGTCATGGTCACTTCGTAGCCGGGCACCTTGGGCGGCTCGATAGCGGCATCGAGCACAAAAATCCAGGGGCGATTGTTTTGCTCTAGCGTGACCTGGTATTGGATGGGCGTGCCTGCGTATTCCAGATTTGCCGGAGCGCTGTAGCGGCCAGAGAACTGCGAATTGCTGGGCTTCCACTCTTTGCCGTCAAAATTGGATAGCACCGGGCCGCGCCAGTACATGTCAGACTGCAAGGGCGGCTGGCCTTCAAACTTGACCCGCAGGGCGATGGACTCGTTTAAAGCCAGCGAGGCGATGGTGCCCACCTGCATGCTGCTAGACAAACCAGTGCGCCCCACCAGCGCGTCACTGGGCACGCCCCATAGCGGAGCCAGACGCGGGAACAGCACAAACAGCACAGCCATGATGGGCGCACCAAACAACACCAGCTTGCCCGCGACTTTGGCCGAGTCTGCCAGTGGCGGTTTGCCTACCTGCATATGTGCGTTGACCAGAGCCGTGAGCAGGCCCATCAAAGCCAGCAGCATGGCGGCAGCAGTGAGCAGGGACTGCGAGAAAAAGAAGTTACTCAGCATAGTGAAAAAGCCGAGAAAGAAAATCACAAACGCATCGCGCCGGGCACGCAGCTCCAGCGTTTTGAGGCACAGCAGCACCACAATGAGCGTGACCCCTGCGTCGCGACCCAGCAGCGTTTTGTGGGTGGCCAGAGTGGCGGCCACCACCAGAGCCAACAGCCCGATACGCCACCACACCGAGGGCAGTGGCTTACTGCCCCAGGCCAGTTTACCGCGCCATAGCAGCACGCCCGCAGCCAAGGCGCTGCACCACCAGGGCAAGTGGCTGACCTGCGGCAGGATGACCCAGGCTATCACACACAGTAAAAACAGCACGTCGCGTGCGTCACGGGGAAGGTGTTTGAGCTTGTCTAACATAATGCCAAGGCCTCCAGGCACTGGCGCTTGTGTCCTTCACCCGTGGCGGGGGAGATCTCGCGCCCCGGCAGGCGCAGGCCATAGGTGCTGCCTAGCTTGTCGGCTGCCAGCACCCAGCTACACAGGCGACTGAGTTTGTGCTCTGTGTCAGCACGGCCGCAGTTGGCATAGTCTAGCCACAGCTCGTAGCGCTGGGCCTGCTGGGTGTCGCGGCTGACCAGCTCGTTGCTACCGCGAGCGACAGCCTGGGCGACTTTTTTCCACACCACCAGCTTCATCGGGTCACCACGCCGATAACCGCGCACGCCGTCAAACTCGCCAGAGTTTTGCGCCTGGGTGGCCACACCGCCCCCCGCGCGTGGCTCGCCCGGCGGCAGGGGTGGCGCATGCGCCTCGGGCGCGGGGTAGACCAGCACCTGCGCCTTGGGCCGCCATACCGTCCACACGCGAAAGGTTCCCAGCGGAAAGCGCGTCTCGGCCGTCAAGTCGGGCAGGCGGTGCAGGCCGCGTTTGTCGGGCATAAAACTTACCTGCACTACGGCGCTGCCCTGCGCGGGCACATCCGTCCATGACCAGTGCCGGGCATCGAGCAGGCTCAGCCCAATACTGGGCCGTACAGCATCCCGATCATGGCTCAGACGGATGTCAAACTGGGCTGCGGTACCTACATATTGTGCGTGAGGCGCTATTAAATGCATAGTTAAGCCGCGCAGATTGCCGTGGCATACATGCATGCCGATCACGCCCGCTCCGGCCAGCATAAAGGTCAACAGGTAGCCCAGATTGAGTTGGTAATTGATGGCGGCTACCAGCAGCACCAGCAGGGTCAGCAGCAGCATCCAGCCCGCGCGCGTGGGCAAAATGTACACATTGCGCTGCCCCAAGAGCATGGTGTCCGTCAACAGCAGACGGCTTTGCCACCATTGCCGAAAGCGTTTGCGGATGGCGCCGATGATCATACGGGTGATGCTCGCTTAATGCGTATGGCTGTGCAACAAAGGCGCGGATTGGTTGTCGCTTTGTACAAAGGTCGCGATAGGCGTGCCTTGGTGAAAACGCAATTGCCAGCCCGTTTCGGTAAATTGCCACAGCGACGAGCGTAGCGCATGGTGGCTGAGTTCGCCCTGGGTATTGACGTGGGCAGACTTGTAGGTGAGCAAGGCGACGCTGAACGCAGGCAGGGTGAGGTGAAAATCCTGCGACCACACTGCGGTGGTGAGGCTTTCCTGCTCTAAATGCGCCAGCATCTCAAGCTTGTTATACGTGCGGCCCGAGCGCCCGTACTCTACAAAATCGCTGTGCAGCAGCGCCTCCAGCCGCGCTTTGTCGCTGCGCACAGCGGGCTGGTGCAGCGTGACCTCTAAATTGCGTATCAGTTCTAAAAGTTCCTGGGGCGCTGTGGTAGGCAGGTTCATGGGATATGCAATTGACTTGAAGTGAAGCAATATATTTTACTGATGGCCGTGGTACTCACGGTAGCGGCACCGCCTGCACCATGGCCCGCACCTGCTCTACCGCGCCGCGCCCGGCATCGGCCACCGGGATCATGCGGTGGGCGATGGTTTGGGGCAGGATGGCTTGCACGTCGTCAGGAGCGACATAGTTGCGCCCGGCCAGCAGGGCCTGAGCTTTGGCGGCGCGCACCAAGGCAATGCCCGCGCGGGGGCTCAGGCCCTGCAAAAACCAGCGACCGGATCGGGTGGCGGCAATCAGGTCTTGCACGTAGTTGAGCAGCGGGTCGGCGGCGTGCACGCCTTGCACGGCGGCTTGCAGGGTTTTCAGATCGGAGGGGCTGAGCACGGCGGGCAGGGCATCGACGATCTCGCGTCGGTCTTGCCCGGCTAGCAGGGTTCGTTCTGCTGCGCGGTCGGGGTAGCCTAGCGAGATGCGCATGAGAAAGCGGTCTAGCTGGCTCTCGGGCAGCGCGTAGGTGCCTAGCTGGTCATGCGGGTTTTGCGTGGCGATGACGAAAAACGGCTGGGGCAGGGCGCGGGTTTCACCCTCTACCGTCACCTGTTTTTCCTCCATGGCTTCCAGCAAGGCCGACTGCGTTTTGGGGCTGGCGCGGTTGATCTCATCGGCCAGCAGCACCTGGGCAAACATGGGGCCGGGGTGAAACTGAAAGCCGCCTTGGCCATCATTAACCCCGCGCTCGTAGATCGACACACCCGACAGGTCGCTGGGCATCAGGTCGGCAGTGAACTGCACGCGCGAAAACTGCAAACCAAAGCTGCGTGACAGGGCATGCGCCAGCGTGGTTTTGCCCACACCGGGCACGTCCTCGATCAGCAAATGCCCGCCCGCCAGCAGGCAGGCCACGCAGTCTTGCACCTGGGTGGGTTTGCCTACAATGGCAGTATTGAGCTGCTTGAGCAGCGTTTGAAGTAAGTGATTTAATTGAGTTGTTTCCATCCGCTAACGATACCTTAAAACCCCCGTAATTTATGACCACAGGCTATTTCACCCACCCAGATTGCCGCCAGCACGAGATGGGCCCCGGCCACCCCGAGTGCCCGGAGCGGCTGGATGCCATCAATGACCGCCTGCTGGCCACGGGCCTGACCGGATTGCTCAACCAGCGCGAGGCCCCCTTGGCCGAGCTGGCCGACATTGCACTGGCGCACGATGACGACCTGATTACCAACCTCAATGCGCTGAACGACCGCCTGCAAGCCTCGGCGGGCACCCGCTACGCGCAGATTGACCCCGATACCTCGCTGAACCGCCACACCTGGAATGCCGTGCGCCGCGCTGCTGGTGCTGCTATTGCCGCGACCGACGCGGTGATGGCTGGCGAGCTGAGCAACGCCTTTTGCGCCGTGCGCCCGCCCGGCCACCACGCCACCCATGGTCGTGCCATGGGCTTTTGCGTGTTCAACACCGTGGCGATTGCCGCCAAACACGCCTTGGAGCGCCACGGCCTGCAGCGCGTAGCCATCGTGGATTTTGATGTGCACCATGGCAACGGCACCGAAGATATTTTGTCGGACGACCCGCGCACCCTGATGGTGGGCATTTTTCAGCACCCTTTCTACCCTGGCAGCGGTGCCAACAGCCCGTCGGCCAACATGCTCAACCTGCCCATACCCGCCTATACCAAGGGCGACGTGATCCGCGAGCTGATCAAAACCCATTGGCTGCCCCGCTTGGAAGCCTTTAAACCCGAGATGATCTTCATCAGCGCAGGCTTTGACGCGCACCGCGAAGACGACTTGGGGCAGTTGGGCTTGGTGGAGGCCGACTACACCTGGATCACCCAGCAGATCTGCGCGGTGGCCAAGAAGCACGCCCAGGGGCGGATTGTCAGCTCGCTAGAAGGGGGTTACAACCTGAGCGCGCTGGGGCGCAGTGTCGAGGCGCATTTGCGGGTGTTGGCGGGCGTTTAGGGGTGCTGAATATGCTACTTATTTGGTAGCTGGTTGCGCAATATTCTATTGGCTTACAGGCCAATTTGTGCAGAAAAAACAGCCCACATCAGCCTGCCAAAGCAACATAAACGTTCTGCACATCATCATTGCCATCAATCGCCGCCAAAAAGGCTTCTACTTCTTCTAACTGCTCGGCGCTGAGGTTGGCAGGGTTCACCGGGTTTTTGGATTTGTAGCCCAGCTTGGCCGTCAGCACGCTAAAGCCGTGGGTGGGCAGGGCGCGGCTGACCAAGTCGAGTTCGGCAGGGTCGGTATAGAACAGGGTCGTGCCGGGTTTGACGGGATTGTCCTCGTCAGACGTTTCCACCGCCTCCAGGTCTTGCGCTCCGGCTTCGATCGCGGCGGTATCGGCATCGGCCCCCGGCGCGGCAGGTTCGGCTTCAATGAGCCCCAAGTGGTCAAAATCCCAAGCCACCGAGCCAGAGGCACCCAGTTGCCCTTTGCGAAATAACACCCGCATCTCGGGGGCGGTGCGCTTGACGTTGTCGGTCAGGCATTCGACCATCACGGCCACCTGGTGCGGGGCAAAGCCTTCGTAAATGACATGCTCAAAGTTGACCGTCTCACCCGTCAGGCCCGCGCCTTTTTTGATGGCCCGCTCTAGCGTGTCTTTGGGCATAGACACTTTGCGAGCCTGCTCTACCACCAGGCGCAGGCGCGCGTTAGATGCCGGGTCGGCCCCGCTTCGCGCGGCCACCATGATGTCCTTGGCTAGTCGGCCAAACAATTTGCCTCTGGCATTGGCCGCCAGTTCCTTGCCTTTTGCTTTCCACTGCGCGCCCATGCTGCGTGTTCCTTGATGTTGTAGCGCGCAAGGCGCTTGGATTGTTTTGAATGAGGATGATTGTAGAGGGCTATTGCGGTATTGCTCGGTACTGACAATGGCACGGGGATAAACTCGACTTCATGGGAGGACATCACGAAAGGTTCATCACGGGATCCGGCGAGCGGCGCACTTAGCTGCGCGGCTGTCCTCCGTGGCGGTCTATGACCGTCGACTCCCCCTTTCTGCCGCTGCGCTAAGTGCACCGCTCACCGGATCTTGCTGAGATGGTCGGGGCGCAACCTGTGTGCTGCTAAGCTGCTCGATGTGGGGGCGCTTGACTGTTGCACTCTAATCCTATTCGCTATCGTGAGACGTAGAAGAGTGATCGTTGCGGCACAACTATCGTCGCTGCCCCGGCGCTTGGGGTGAGTGGCGTAGCGGCATCAAGGGGGAGTATGCGGTCATACACTTTGGCAGAACTAGCGTAAGAGCGTACAAACCAGTCAGACACGTAAGCTAAGTAAAACCCACAGCTAGGGTAACTGCGGTGCGTTACCACCCTCGACACGCAATAGCATCATGGGCATGACCAAGCCCTCGGCTCGCACCTTGATTCGCGGTGCATCCATCATCACCATGGATGCCCAAGGGGACGTGCCGCAGGGCGATATTTTGGTGACTGGCGATACATTGACCGCCATCGCTCCTAGTATTCAAGCCGCTGACGCACAGCTGGTGGATGCCACGGGTTGCATCATCATTCCGGGGCTGATTAACGCGCATATGCACACCTGGCAGACGGCTTTGCGTGGGGTGGCTGCCAACTGGACGTTACCGGAGTATTTTCAAAAAATGCATGCCGGCCTGGCCACCGTGTTTACGCCTGCCGACCTGCATATTGCTACCTTGGTGGGGGCCTACAACCAGCTCAATTGCGGCACTACCACCTTGGCCGACTGGTGCCACAACAACCCCACGCCCGCGCACAGCGATGCGGCGGTGGATGGGCTGCTGGCATCGGGCATTCGCGCTGCCTTTTTCCACGGCAGTCCCAAGCCCGATCCCAAGCCGGGTGAGACCCCGTTTTGGGAGCACAAACACCCGCGTGCCGAAGTTGAGCGCTTGGCAAAAGCGCACCAAGGCAAGGCCTTGCTCAGCATCCACGCCGCTGTATTGGGGCCCCATTACTCCACGCTGGAGGTAGCCTTACACGACTTTCACATGGCCAAGGAACTCGACATCATTGCCTCGCTGCACCAGGGCGGTGGCCCCGCGCGCACGCCCGATGGCTGGCAGCAGCTCGAAGCAGCGGGGCTGTTGGGCAGCCATATCAATATCGTGCACGGCCATGCTTTGTCTGATGCGCAATTGGCGCGGTTTTGTGCACTGGGCATGAGTTTTTCTGTGGCGGCAGAAAGCGAAATGTCGCAAGGCCATGGTCACCCCATCACCGGGCGCTTGCTCAAGCTAGGTCGTGCGCCTTCACTGGGCGTGGACTTGGAAAGCGCGATGAGTGGCGACATGCTCAGCCAAGCGCGTATCGCCCTGGGCATGCAGCGCAGTCTGGACAACGTGGCCTACCGGGAGGTGCATGGCAGCATACCGCCCACCAGCACCGTGTCGACCCGCGAGGCACTGTCTTGGGTGACGCTGGAGGGCGCGCGCATGCTGCGCCAGGCGCACCGCATTGGCTCGCTGGCCGTGGGCAAGCAGGCCGACCTGGTGCTGATCCGCGCCGACGCTTTGAACATGCAACCCGTACACGATGCGGTCAGTGCGGTGGTGCTGCAAGCCTCGCTGGCCAACATCGACAGCGTGATGGTGGCCGGCCAGTGGAAAAAGCGCCACGGCAAGCTGGTGGGGGTTGATTTAGCGGCTCCCTTGGCTGCGCTACAGGCCTCAGGGCGCAAGATTGCGGGAGCCATGTCGCTATACAAAAAATAGCTGCTTACACCCTATTTATATGGGTTAAAGACATTTTTATTAACTATGCATTGGAGAGAAACATGAAACAACAGAAAACCAAAAGAATCACCCTGGGTCTGCTGGCGGCGCTGTGCCTGGGCACCCTGGGTGTGGCCCAAGCGCAGGGCTACCCCACCAAGCCCATTAAGTTCATTGTGCCTTTTACCGCAGGCAGCGCCACCGACATCGTGGCGCGCACCGTGGGCGAAGCGATGGGTAAAAGCATGGGTCAAACCATTGTGATCGAGAACAAACTGGGCGCGGGTGGCACCATAGCGGCCGCCCAGGTGGCGCGCAGCGAGGCTGATGGTTACACCATCCTGGTGCATTCCTCAGGCCATGCGCTCAACCCCGCGCTTTACCCCAACCTGGGCTATGACACCTTGAAAGACCTCACCGGCATTACCACCCTGGCCGCCGTGCCCAATGTGCTGGTAGTCCACCCCAACAAAGGCTGGAAAACCCAGGCCGACATGCTGGCCGCCGTCAAAGCCAAGCCCGCTACCTTCAACTACGCCTCGGCGGGCGTGGGCAGTGGCACCCACATGAATGCCGAGATCTTCCGCATGCAAACGGGCATCGACGCGCTGCATGTGCCCTACAAAGGCACGCCCGATGCCATGACCAATGTGATCGGCGGCTCCAACGACTGGTTCTTTGCGCCTCTGGCATCGGCCCTGCCACTCATCAAAGACGGCAAACTGCAAGCCTTGTCGGTAAGCACCAAAACCCGTGCCTCCACGCTGCCCCAGGTACCTACGAGCATCGAAGCGGGGGTGCCCGGCTCAGACTACACCTTGTGGATCGGCATGATTGCCCCCAGCGCCACACCGGCTGCCGTGCTGAAAAAACTGCACGATGAAGCGCTCAAGGCCCTGGCCAGCGTCGAGATCAAAGAGCGCATGGCCAAGCTGGGTGCCGACCCCTTCCCGCAAAGCCCAGAGGCCTTTAACGCCTTTATCAAAACCGAGATGGACACGGCAGCGCGCATTGCCAAAGCCGCCAATTTGAAAGCGCAATAAACCGTGAACGCCAACCCTGCAATGCAAAACCTTCTGCAAGACGAGTGGCTGATCCGCCGCATGGTAGAGCGCTGGGCCGTGTGGCGCGATGCGGGCGACTGGGATCGTTTTGCCACTGTCTGGCATCCAGACGGTGTGATGATGGCCACCTGGTTTCAGGGGCCGTTTGCCGACTTTATCCGCGTGACACGCGAGGGCTGGGACAAGGGCGTGAGTATTTTGCACTTTCTCGGTGGCTCGGCAGTGCAAATTGAGGGCGAGCGCGCGATTGCGCAAACCAAGATGACCATTTCGCAGCGCGGCATGGTCGAAGGTGCGGACGGCCCGGTGCTGTGCGACGTGGTGTGTACGGGGCGGTTTTATGATTTCGTAGAGCGCCACGATGGCCAGTGGAAGCTGCTGCACCGCCAGCCGATCTACGAAAAAGACCGCATCGACCCGGTAGACCCCAGCGCCCAACTGCGACTGGACAAAACCGCGCTGGCCACCTTTCCAGAGGGCTACCGCCATTTGGCCTATATCCAGACGCGCATTGGTTACCAGGTCAAGCTGGATATGCCCATGCTCAAAGGCCCCGAGGTGCAGGCTTTGTATGCCAGAGGGGCGCAATGGCTGGCCGATGGCGCGCTCATTCGTTGAGGCGTTAGTCGTTCAATTTAAATATTCTGACTGGAGTCTGTATGCATTCAAATCCCCCCAGCACCCAGCCGACCTCGCCCCTGCGCCGCAGCGCCTTGGTCGGCGCACTGGCGCTTGCCGTTATGGGGCAGGCTGGGGCGCAGGCCAGCTACCCTGACAAGGCTTTGCGCGTCATCGTGCCACAACCGCCCGGTGGTGGTTTTGACTTTGTGACGCGGGTGCTAGCTGAGCGCCTGGGGCGTTTGCTCGGCCAAAGCGTGGTGGTAGAAAACCGCCCCGGTTCGGGCACGCTGGTGGGCACCGAGCTTGCTGCCAAAGCCGCGCCCGATGGCTATACCCTGCTGACCGGCTCAGTCTCCAACCTTGCACTCAACATGGGCCTGTACCGCAACCTGCCGTATGACAGTCTGCGCGACTTTGAACCACTGGGTTTGGCCGTTGCCTACAGCTACAGTTTGATGGCACGCAGGGAGCTGGCCCAGCGCTCGCTGGCCGATGTGATTGCCTTTGCCAAGGCCAACCCAGGCAAGCTCACCTACGCGTCGGCGGGTAATGGCTCGGGTCAGCATGTGCTGGCTGCGGCGCTGTGGCATTTGGCCGGAGTAGAGCTCACCCATGTGCCTTACCGTGGTGCCCAGCCCGCTTACCAAGATCTGCTGGGGGGCAGGGTGGACCTGTTTTTTGACCTGTCGTCCACCGCCCGTGCGCAAATTGATGCGGGTACGGTGCAGGCATTGGCCGTCTCGGGCAGTGCCCGACTGGCCAATCATCCTGAGGTGCCTACGATCATGCAAACCGGGGTGGCGCAGCTGGAGCTGGAGTCGTGGTTTGGCTTCTTCGCACCAGCACGCACACCGCCTGCCATCGTCGAGCGGCTGCGCAGTGAGCTGGCCCGCGTCATCGCCATGCCCGAGGTCGTCGATATCTTCCGTAAAGCTGGTGGTAAGCCTCTGGCATTGTCGGAAAAAGAGACCCGTGCGCTGGTGCAACGCGACGTAGAGCGCTGGACCCGGCTCGTGCGCGACATGAATCTCAAGCCTGAATGAATACACTGTAGAGCCCTCTGCCTTTTTACTGGTTTTAACCATCCTCGCTATGAAAATATCCCAAGACGCACTCGATCAATTGTTTTTCAAGGCCCGCACAGCCAATGGTTTTTTAGACACGCCCGTGCCTGCCGCCTTGCTGCATGAGGTGTATGCCATTGCCAGCATGGGTGCCACGTCGATGAACACCCAGCCCACCCGCTATGTGTTTCTCAATTCACCAGCAGCCCGCGCGCGCCTGCTACCCGCCTTGGTGCCGGGCAATGTGGATAAAACCCGCACGGCTCCTGTGACGGTGATCGTCGCTACCGACACGCGCTTTTACGAGCACATGCCCCAGGTTTGGCACAAGCCGGGTGCTAAAGAAATGTTTGAAGGCAATGCCGCTTTGGCGCAGGGCACTGCCACACGCAACGGCACTTTGGGCGGCGCATATTTCATGCTGGCGGCCCGCGCGGTGGGCCTGGACTGCGGCCCGATGAGCGGGGTAGACCTGGCCAAGGTCAACGCCGAATTCTTCCCCGATGGTCGCTTGCAGGCTAACTTTTTAATCAACCTAGGTTACGGCGACGACAAGCTCCTGTTTGAGCGTAACCCGCGCCTTGCGTTTGAACAGGCTTGCAGCCTGCTGTAAATTTATCAACGTGGTCAGCGGGCATTACCCGGCCAGCGGGGGCAGCATGCTGTTTGACGGCAAGCTGCTATTGGGCCTGCCCGCCCACCGCATAGCCAATAGCGGGATCGCCCGCACCTACCAAATCCCGCGTCCGTTTGCCCACATGACGGTGCTGGACAATGTGGCCTTGGTGGCGATGTTTGGCACAGCATCCCTGAGCCACCCGCAAGCCCAGCGCCAGGCCTGGGAGTGGCTGGAATTTACCGGCCTCAAAGACAAAGCCATGGCCTTGCCTGAAGATTTGAACCTGCACCAGCGCAAGTTTTTGGAGCTGGCGCGTGCGCTGGCAGCCAGGCCGCGCCTGGTGCTGCTGGACGAAGTGCTGTCGGGTTTGACCCCCGCCGAAATCAATGGCGCGGTGGTCTTGATCCGCAAAATCCGCGAGCGCGGTGCCACCATTGTTTTTGTCGAGCATGTGATGCACGCGGTGATGGCGCTGACCGACCGTATAGCGGTGCTCAACTACGGCAAACTGATTGCTGAGGGGTCGACCAACGAGGTGATCACCGTTTTTGCGAGGCAGGCATTGCCATCGTGCCCGAGGGGCGGCGTTTGTTTACCGCCATGACCGTGTTGGACAACCTGGTGCTGGGCAGCTATACCGCCAAGGCCAAAGCATGGCGCGCGCAAAGCCTGGCCCAGGTGCTGGCGCTTTTTCCGGTGTTACAAGAAAAACTGCACACCGCTGCGGGCTTGCTATCTGGCGGGCAACAGCAGATGGTAGCGATTGGCCGGGCGCTGATGGCTTGTCCCAGCTTGCTGCTGCTGGACGAGCCCTCGCTGGGCCTGGCTCCCGCTATCGTGCTGGACATGTTCAGTGCAATCCGCACCATCAACGCCCAAGGCACCTCGGTGCTGCTGGTAGAGCAAAACGTGGCCATGGCCATGGAACTGGCCAGCCGCGCCTATGTGCTCGAAGAAGGCCGCATCGTGGCGCATGGTCAGGCCAGCGAGCTGATGGAGCGGCCTGAAATCAAAAAAGCCTATCTGGGTTTGTAGATTTTTGGGTAAAATAGCGTGTAATTCGCTATTTATTTTATAGCTGCTTACGCTATATTTTATTGGCCTAACGGCAATTTTCATGAATAATACGATGCTCAATGTGCAGCGGGATGCGCGCGGGGTGTACCGCCTCACGCTCAACAACCCTGACCAATTCAACACACTCAGTGGCGCGCTGATTGCCGCTTTGCAATCGGCACTGGACACCGTGGCAGCTGATGCGCAGTCCCGCGCTGTGGTCATTGCCGCCAGTGGCAAAGCCTTTTGTGCAGGGCACAACCTCAAAGACATGGCTGCACAGCCGCAACTGGCGTTTTACCAGGCGCTGTTTGCGCAGTGCTCCAAGATGATGGTATCTGTCGCCCGCTTGCCGGTACCCGTCATCGCACGGGTGCAAGGCATCGCTACGGCGGCGGGCTGCCAGTTGGTGGCGCAGTGCGACCTGGCCGTGGCATCGCCTGCGGCGCGCTTTGCCACCAGCGGCATCAACTATGGACTGTTTTGCTCTACGCCCTCGGTGCCGCTGGTGCGTGCACTACCCGCCAAGCAGGCCATGCAAATGCTGCTGACCGGCGAGTTCATCGACGCGCCCACAGCCCTTCGCTATGGGCTGATTAACGCTGTGGCTGCTGATGACTCTGCCCAGGCGCTGGACGTAGAGGTAGAAAAACTGGTGGCCCAGATTTGCAGCAAGCCGCGCATGGCGCTGCACATGGGCAAAGAGCTGTGTTACCGCCAGCAGGGTCTGGGCCTGGAGGCCGCCTACCAATTGGCCGGGCAAACCATGGCGGTGAACATGATGGATGCCTGCGCCCAAGAGGGCGTGCAGGCTTTTGTGCAAAAGCGTGCGCCGCAGTGGCGCGAGACTTCTACGGTGCCCACCCCTACGCCATGAACGAACTTGATGAATTATGGGCAGACCTGGTGCTGCCCAACGTGTGGGTAGAGGTGACCAGCCTGCTGGCTTGCCTTACCTTGGCTTATGTGCTGTGCCGCGCGCTGGCTAAGGCTTTTAGCACCCGGGGTGACTCGGTGTGGTTGGGGCGCAAAACTGTCGATGGCCTGCTGTTTCCATTGATGGCCTTGGCGTTTACCTTTGTGGCCAGCTATGTGGTGGGGCGCAGCCAGCCTTTGTCGGTACTCAAGGTGGCGGTGCCCGTGCTGCTGTCGCTGGCAGTCATTCGTTTGATTGCCCGCACCTTGGCGCTGAGTTTTCCGCATTCCGGTTTGGCGCGCATGACCGAGCGCTTGTTTTTATGGATCATCTGGGCGCTCACCATTTTATGGATCATTGGGCTGCTACCAGGTGTTTTGGCCGAGCTGGATGCTATCAAATTAGCTTTTGGCAAAAGCAAAATCAGCCTGCGCACCATCATCGAAGGGCTGCTGTCTGCGGGCTTGGTCATCATCGTCACGCTGTGGGTGTCGTCAGTAATTGAGCGGCGCGTACTGCGCGATGCCGTGCAAGACCTGTCGATGCGCAAGATCATGGCCAACGGCATTCGCGCTTTGCTCATTTTGTTTGGCATGCTGTTCGCGCTGTCGGCTATCGGCGTAGACCTGACCGCGCTGTCCGTGCTGGGCGGCGCGCTGGGTGTGGGCATAGGTTTTGGCTTGCAAAAGCTGGCCTCCAACTACGTGAGTGGGTTTGTCATTTTGTTCGAGCGCTCGGTGCGTATTGGCGACAGCATCAAGGTAGATGGCTTTGAAGGCAAGGTCAGCGACATCAAAACCCGCTACACGCTGATTCGCTCGATCAATGGCCGCGAGGCGATTATCCCCAACGAAAAACTCATTACCGAGCGGGTAGAAAACCTGTCGCTGGCCGATCCCAAGGTGCTGGTGTCGTCTACCATCACCGTCGGCTACGACTCGGACGTAGCACAGGTGCAAGACATTTTGTGCAAAGCCGCAGCAGCCCAGACTCGGGTACTGACCGACCCAGCCCCGGCGGCGCATTTGTCACGCTTTGCCGAGGACGGCCTGGAATTTACCCTGCTGTTCTGGATCAGCGACCCCGACAACGGCCAACTGAATTTGAAAAGCCCGATCCACATTGCCATACTGCACGCGCTGAGGGCGGCGAAGATTGACATACCTTACCCGCAGCGGGTGGTGCATATAAAAAACTAGCTACCATCTAGTCCATGACTCAGCCCACAACCCACCCCATCACGCATTTAATCCACCACCCCTACAAGCCCCCCATCACCTTTGCCGCCCCGCAAGAGGCCGTGCACAAGGCCTCCACGGTGATTTTCCCCAACGTGGCTGCCATGCGCACGCGCGAGTGGAAGGACAAGTCGGGCTACACCTACGGCCTGCACGGCACGCCCACCACCTTTATTCTGGAGGAGCGCATTGCCAGCCTGGAGGGCGGCTTGCAGTGCGTGCTGGTGCCCAGCGGCCTGGCGGCGATTGCCAATGTGGACTTTGCCCTGTTGGCTACGGGTGACGAGGTGCTGCTGCCCGACAACGCCTATGGCCCCGGCAAGGTGCTGGCCGCGGGCGAGCTGGCGCAGTTTGGCATCAAGCACCGCTACTACGACAGCATGGACGCAGCCGACCTGGCCGCCAAGATCACCCACAAAACCAAGCTGGTGTGGCTTGAGGCACCCGGCTCGGTGACCATGGAGTTCCCGGATCTGATCGCCCTGGTGCGCGTGTGCAAAGAGCGCGGTGTGCTCTGCGCCATTGACAATACCTGGGGGGCAGGGCTGGCGTTTAATGCCTTTGATTTGGAGCCGCACACGGATGCCGACAAGGCGGCTGGCAAAGCACCGCTGGGCGTAGACGTCAGCATCCAGGCCCTCACCAAATACCCCAGCGGCGGCGGTGACGTGCTGATGGGCAGCGTGGTCACCCGTGATGCCGCTTTGCACCTGAAAATCAAGCTCACCCATATGCGCATGGGCCTGGGCGTAGCGGGCAACGATGCTGAGCTGGTGCTGCGCAACCTGCCCAGCATTGCGCTGCGCTACGCCGCGCACGATGCCGGCGCGCGCCACCTGGCCGCGTGGCTGCAAACCCGTCCCGAGGTGGAGGTGGTGCTGCACCCCGCCCTGCCCGGAGCACCCGGTCATGCGCACTGGAAAGCCCTGTGCGTGCCCGCAGAACGTGCGCAAGCAGCTACTAATTATGGAGCGTCCTCCATCCAGGGCCAGGGTCAGGCCGCAGGCCTGTTCAGCATCGTCTTCAAAGCTCAGTACAGCAGCCAGCAGGTGGACGCGTTTTGCGATGCGCTGAAACTCTTCAAGCTGGGCTACTCCTGGGGTGGACACCTGAGCCTGGTAGTGCCCTATGACATCCCCAGCATGCGCGATGCCACCGTAGCGCACTGGCCGTACCGGGGCACGCTGGTGCGCTTCAATATTGGGCTGGAGGATGTGCGCGACTTGCAGGCGGATATGGCGCAGGCACTCGGTGTGTTGATGCGCTAAGGGCTTGTCGTGCTTTTGTTTTGTACGGGAGCAGGAAGCAGGGTGTCACCTGAAAGGGACTGGGGTAGTCTTGTACGGGAGCAGGCCGCCGGCGTACTCAGCTCCGCGGCTGTCCTCCGTTGCGGCCTAGAGCCGCTGCCTCCCCCTTTATGCCGCTGCGCTGAGTACACCATCGGCCCGCTCTTGTGACCGTGGTGAGCGAGCTACCGTCCGCTAGCTACACGTATCCTGCTCCAGTGACGTGGTTGGCGATCCATCGCTGTAGCCCCACCCAAACGGTTCGCAGCCCTGGCGCTTGGTGTGGACGGCGCAGCGGCATAAAGGGGGAGTAGGCGGCCATAAGCCGCCACGGAGGACAGCCGCGGAGCCGTCCACGCCAAGTGCCGGGGCGGGCGCAGCACAAGACAGCACAAGACAAGACAGTACAGGAAGGGAGAGGTGGGCCGCTAAACCCCGTCGCGTTTATCCCGCGCCTTTTGCATCGCAGCTTCTACCAAGCTGCGTTTTTTACTCAACACAACAGGGTCGGTGATGCGGCTGTGTGCTGGCAGGTCAGAAAGCTTGTCTTCAAGCGTTTTTATATGCTTTTTAGCCTTGGAGTCCTTAGATTCCGAGCGTAAGCAGCTTCTAAATTCATAGCGGTCTAAGGCCTGCTGGGCATCCTGCGCGGTCCAGGCTTGCCAGCCGGTGCGGCCCGGCGTGGCTATTTCCAGTTCAATACAGTCCACCGGGCAGACCGGGATGCACAGCTCGCAGCCGGTGCACACCGACTCGATGATGGTGTGCATGAATTTGTTGCTGCCGATGATGGCATCCACCGGGCAGGCCTTGATGCACAGCGTGCAGCCGATGCACCAGTCTTCGTCGATGAAGGCCACCGTGCGCTCTTGCTCCGCGCCAAACTCGGGGTTGATGCTGCCCAGGGCGGCTGCACCCGTGCTGGGCGTGTGAGACTGCGCGGGCGGTGCAACCAGCGCCGCCAAGCGTGCAATGCCTTCTGCGCCGCCGGGTGGGCACTGGTTGATGGGCACGCCCTCGTGCGCGATGGCGTGCGCGTAGCCAGCGCAGTCGGGGTAGCCGCAGCGCTGGCACTGGGTTTGCGGCAGGGCGGCGTGGATACGCAGCGCCTGCGGGCTGAGAGCCGCTACGGGGGTATGCAAAGCGGCTTTCATGGGACGGATGTGGCTGGCCCGTTAGGCGAGGGCGCAGTGCAGGCGGCTGGGCGGTGCAGGCTCTACGGATTGCCGCCCTGCGGCTTAGGCGTTGGACGCTTTGCTGCGTACGCCGGATGCACTACGCAAGGTGGGCTTGGCGTGGCCAATTTTCTTGACCACGCTGGCTTTGACGGCCAGCGCTTTGGGAGCCGTCGGCTTGCTGGTTGCCCGGGCTTTGGGCGCTACAGTTTTAGGAGCTGCTTGCGCCCGCCCCGCCTTGGCTGCGGGCTTATTGGCTACTGGGTTGTGGGCCTGCAAAATAAAGTCGCGCACCACGGGGTACACGTTGTCGCGCCAGCGGCGGCCACTGAAGATGCCGTAGTGGCCTGCGCCCTTGGCCTCGTAGTGCTGCTGCTGGGCCGACACAATGCCGCTGCACAGGGCGTGGGCCGCTTCGGTCTGGCCGCTGCCGCTGATGTCGTCCAGCTCGCCTTCCACGGTCAGCAGTACGGTGCTGCGGATGTCCTGCGGGCGCACGCGCTCCAACTTGCCATCGACGGACTTTACGTCCCAGGTGCCATTGATGAGCTTGAAATCCTGGAAGACGGTTTTGATGGTGTCCAGGTAGTAGTCGGCATCCATGTCCAGCACGGCGTTGTATTCGTCGTAGAACTTGCGGTGCGCCTCGGCGCTGGCATCGTCGCCCTTGATAAGGTCTTTGAAATAGTCGTAATGGCTGTTGGCGTGGCTGCTGGGGTTCATCGCCACAAAGCCGGTGTGTTGCAAAAAGCCGGGGTAGACGCGCCGGCCTGCACCTGCAAAGCTTTGCGGCACGCGGTAAATCACGTTGTTTTCAAACCATTCGTAGCTGCGCTGCATGGCCAGGTTGTTCACCGCCGTAGGCGACTTGCGGGCATCAATGGGCCCGCCCATCATGGTCATCGACAGCGGGGTGGTCTCACCGCGCGTGGCCATCAGGCTCACCGCCGCCAGCACGGGCACGGTGGGCTGGCAGACGCTGACCACATGGCAATTGCCATAGCTTTTTTGCAGGTGACGGATGAACTCCTGCACGTAGTTGACGTAGTCGTCCAGGTGGAAGCTGCCCTCGCTTAAAGGGATGGTGCGGGCGTTCTTCCAGTCGGTGATAAATACCTTGTGGTCTTGCAGCATGCTGCGCACGGTATCGCGCAAGAGCGTGGCGTAGTGGCCGCTTAACGGGGCGACGATCAGCACGGCAGGCTCGCCTTTCAGGTGCGACAGCGTAGCTACATCGTCGGTAAAGCGCTTGAAGCGGCGCAGTTCGCAAAAGGGTTTGTTGATCTCAACGCGCTCCTGGATAGAGACCTCTACCCCTTTGACTTTGACGGACTGGATGTCAAAGCTGGGCTTGACATAGTCTTTACCTAGACGGTAGATCAGGTCGTACCCGGCAGAGATGCGCTGCGCACCGGGAATCTGGCCAAACGAGTTGACCGGGTTTTGAAAGAGCTTGCTGGTGGCTTTGGCAAACTCGGCAAACGGCTCCATCAGGGAGCGTTGGGTTTCATAAACTTGGTACAGCATAGAGGGGGCTTTCGAGCAGTCGACTGGGTTAGCAGGAGAGTAACGCAGTTGTTTTGTTGCAGTGCACCATTGTAAGGAGTTTCTAGGCGCTTGGCCAATTTTTTCCTAGAGGGCGCGGTCCATTGCGTTGGTTTGCGGGTGCAGTGCTAGCGAGTCATTTTGCGCAAAAACTTGCCAGTGGCCGCAATGTAGGCTAATCTCGCTATTTCTATAACTTTTTAATTACCAGGATTTTCCATGACCGTCGCTAAAGTAATCGAAATCACGTCCAGCAGCAAAAAAAGCTTTGAAGACGCTATTGCCGTCGGTATTGCACGCGCAGCAGAAACCATCTCTGACATCCAGGGTGCGTGGGTGCAAGACCAAAAAGTCGTCGTTAGTAAAGGCAAGGTGACCGAATACCGCGTTAGCATGAAAGTCACCTTCGTACTGGCAGGCAAGAAGTAATTTCCAGGCTTGGGCCTGGCTTGCCTGTGGCACCTGTCTATCCGCATATTTGCCAAGGCACCGCAGGTTGCCGATCAAAAGTTGATCGTGCGTACCGTTTTGAGTGGGTCGGTTTGCATCGTCTCGCTGCGGTGTACCAGCCAACCTAGTTGAGCACTGGCATTACCATCGCCCAGTTCAAGTGCGTTCGCATCGGGCAGCAGGGCGCAGGTGATGCGTAATTTAAGCGTGGCTCCCACAGGCAGCAGGTCTGAGGGCCGGTGCGCACTGGCCGAGATTTGGGCGGCTACTTTAGCTGCAAGCGTGGCTTGGCAGGGGGCTTCGAGCAACACCACAAAATGGCGATCATCAATACGGGCTGCGGTGTCGACATCACGCGCAATGTAGCTCAACCGGTTTGCTAGTAACATCAGTGCGCGGTCAGCTATCTCGCGGCCATGTTCTTTGAGAAACCAGCCATGGTTGTGCAGCTCTACCAGCACTAGGCCATATTGATGACGGTAGCGTGCGGCGCGCGTCACTGAGCCGTGCATCAGGCGCAACAAGCCGCGCGTGTTGGAGAGATTGGTCAGTGCGTCGCGAGTAGGCAAGCCTGCAATGCGGGCCTTGCTTTCACGTCGGTTGGATGAGCGTCTAATCAGACCATAGAGCAAAATGGGCATCTCTATGGCTGAACCTAGCAGCACTCCGTACTGGGTGAAAAAATTGGTGCCCACCAGACCCAGATTGCGCAGCAATAAGGGAGTCACGCCAATGAAAACAGGTAGCAATCCCAAGACCAGCCAACGCATTGTGGTATCGCCCCGCGTCCAGCCAAACCAGACCACAACCAGTACGGGTACTATGACGAGCAATGTAATCGACGAAATGACCTGAAACCACATCGACACTGGTTGAAACACATACAGCAAAAGAACCACAAGTTGCGCGACGCACATGGCGACAATGGTGGTATCTAACCGAGGAAACAACTCCTTCAGATGCAGGGCTGAATGCATAAACCACAAGAACGCAGCACTAGACAGGCCGGGTAAAAATACTTTGGCGATATGCGTCCACCAAGCCCAATGCGGCCATAGGTACTGCGCCGCCAGGCCCGTAAAGGTGGCCTGCCCCAAACCGATGGTCAGTATGTAAACCGCATAGTATGCAAAGCTGCTATCGCGGGTGGTCATGGCCATGGTGGTGCACACCACACATACTAGCAAGAGCAGACCAAAGTACACGCCTAAAAGAAATTGTCCAGCTTGACGCTCTTGCAGCAACTCGGTATCGCGGTATATCTTCAATGCGCCAGAGTAAGGTATCCGCTCATGCGTAATGCGCAGGTAGTAGGTGGTGGGCGTTGCTGCTTCGTTGTAGATCGGAAACATCGGAAAGCGATCTGCCACAGGCCATAAGCTGTGTGGCAGTGCCATAGTTCCAGTGCGCAGACTGCGCCAGTGATTGTCCTTACCTTGCCAGTACAGCGTGGCATCGTCCAGTGTAGGGAACACCAGGGCAAGAAACCAGCGTGCATGTGGATCGGTGATGCCGACATCAAAACGGATCCACAGGGCTTTTTTAGGCAGTGCATGCCCTTGCACATGGCCTCGCGGCTTAAATACGGCTACGCCCCCTTGGGTCGCTGCCACTTGCTCGATGCTGGCTTGACCAGAATCATCAACCCAATACTGACTGAGCTTGTCTATCTCGATTTGCTGAATTTGTGTGCCCAGTTCGATGGTGGGCAGTGGTGCTGACTGGGCGGCCTGTACGCATGGCGTTTGTCCCAGCATAGACAGCCACAGCACCCACATGACGCAGCTACGTGCCATAGCACCAGAAACATGCCACCACTGAGTTTGCAGGCGAGCTGGGGTAATTGGTTGAAATGGGTAATGCATGGTCGTGACCATGCATCCTAACTCAGTAAGTTAACCGACTATTGATGCAAGAATCAATTATTTCTTGCGAATACCCAAACTGTGATGAAGCTCACGTACACAGTGTGGTTGTTAGAGGACAGTAAAAAGTTCTAAGAAAACTCGACCAGCGTCTTCTTCATCTTCTTCATAGCTGCCACTTCCACCTGGCGCACGCGCTCGGCGCTGATGCCGTATTCGGCAGCCAGCTCATGCAAAGTCATGCCGCCCGAGCCATCGTCATTGACCTTGAGCCAGCGCTCTTGCACGATGCGCCGGCTGCGCTCGTCCAGCTCGGCCAGTGCCGTGGCAATGCCGTCGCTGGCGAGCAGGTCACGCTGATAGGCGGCAATCATGGCAGTTGGTTCGTGATGGGTATCGGCCAGGTAGGCAATGGGGCCAAAGGCCTCGTCGCCGTCGTCATTGGGGCTGGGATCGAGCAGCACGTCGCCGCCCGACATGCGGGTTTCCATCTCGATGACTTCTTCGCGCTTGACGTTGAGCTGCGCGGCCATGGCGTTGATTTCGCGCTCATTCAGCGTGTCGCGGTGCGTGGCCTCGTCGCCAGCGGCTGCGTCGGCCTTGTAGCCCTGTTTCATTGAGCGCAGATTGAAAAACAGCTTGCGCTGCGCCTTGGTGGTGGCTACCTTGACCATACGCCAGTTTTTCAGCACGTATTCATGAATTTCGGCCTTGATCCAGTGCAGCGCGTAGCTCACCAGGCGAACGCCCTGGTTGGGGTCAAAGCGTTTGACGGCCTTCATCAGGCCGACATTGCCTTCCTGGATCAGGTCACCGTGAGGCAAGCCGTAGCCCAGGTACTGACGCGAGACCGACACCACCAGGCGCAGGTGCGACAACACCAGCTTACTGGCGGCCTCCAGATCGTTGTGGTCGCGCAGCTTGCGGGCAAAGTCCTGCTCCTGCTCCAAAGTGAGCATGGGCATGCGGTTGGCCGCCGAAATATAGGCATCCAGGTTGCCCAGCGAGGGCACCAGGCCCCAGGCATGGGTTTGCGCTGAGGGCAGCATTAAAGCTCCAGTCATGGCTAGAACTCCTTTCATTTCCATAATATTAGCACTCTCTGTGATCGAGTGCTAAAGGATAAGTTCAATGACCTTGATAGCGCAAGTCAATCTGAATAGACTGTGATATTTTGCATACTTATAAATTGATTCAGTAGTTGTGTTTGAGTGGATATTGAGGTCGAAGCTGGTTTTCAGCGTCTTTGAAATGCGCGAATTTCAGAGGAAAAATTATTCTTGACCAATAAATACAAGCGTAAGCAGCTATAAAATCAATAGTATATAAAAATATGCCGAAGGCAGCCTACGGATGACAACCACCCCCAGCCAACCCCTGCGCCAGATCAAAGACCTGCCCGGGCCACGTGCCTGGCCTTTTGTCGGCAATCTGTTACAGGTGACTCCAGAGAGAATCCACCAAGACGTGGAGCAGTTGTGCAAACAATACGGAAAGTATTGTCGCGTGTATTTTGGGCGTAGGGCGGTTTTGGTGGTGGCGGATCAGCAAGCCATTGCCAGCATGCTGCGTGCGCGGCCCGAGACCTTTAGTCGGCCGACGCTAACCCGTCAAATCACGCAGGAAATGGGTGGCAAGCCGGGGCTGTTTTTGGCCGAGGGCGCTGAGTGGCGCAACCAGCGGCGTATGGTGATGGCCGGGTTTGCGCCCGGGCCCATCAAGTCGTATTTTCCGGCGATTGTGCAGGTAGCCCACCGCCTACAGCGCCGCTGGAGCATCGCGGCGCAAGCGCAAAGCAGCATAGATTTGTCGGCCGACCTGAAACGCTACACCGTTGACATCATTGCCGGGCTGGCCTTTGGCTGCGAGGTCAATACCCTGGAGGCAGGCGAGGACGTTATCCAGCGCCATCTGGACGAAATTTTGCCCGCCACCATGCGCCGTAGTTTGGCGATATTTCCCTACTGGCGCTACGTCAAGCTGGTGCAAGACCGCCGCTTGGACCGAAGTGTGGCTGGCATGCAAACCGAGGTAGCCAAGCTGATTGCCCAGGCCCGCCAGCGCATGCAAGAGCGGCCCGAGCTGCATGACAAACCCGGCAATCTCCTGGAGGCCATGATTGCCGCTGCCGACCAGCCGGGCAGCGGCGTAGATGACGATGCCGTGGCAGGCAATGTGTCCACCATGCTGCTGGCCGGTGAGGACACCACAGCCAACTCCATTGCCTGGCTGATTTACCTGCTCAAGCGCAACCCGCACGCACTGCAATTGGCTACACAGGAGGTGCAGCGTGTGGCACCAGACAGCACGGTACTGCGCCTGGAGCAGATGGACGCACTGACCTACTTGGATGCTTGCATCAACGAGTCCATGCGCATCAAACCCGTTGCCCCTTTTATGCCGCTGGAGGCCGTGCATGACACAACCGTGGGCGACGTGCAGGTGCCCCGGGGCACCGTGGTGTGGGCGGTGCTGCGCCATGACACCGTAGATGCTGCCAGCTTTGCAGATCCCTTGGCCTTCCAACCCGAGCGCTGGCTTGCCAACGCGGACAGTGCGCTGGCGCAGGGCAAACGCGCCGCCATTCCCTTTGGCTCAGGCCCACGCACCTGCCCCGGCCGCTACCTGGCCTTGCTGGAGATCAAAACCGCCATGGCGATGCTGCTTTCGCAGTTTGTCATTGAATCGGTAGACACGCCAGACGGCCAGGAGGCGCGCGAGCTGATGGCCTTTGTCATGTCGCCCGTGGGGCTGCGCATGCGCCTGTCACGCGTTACAGTGACCGCTTGATGCGCCCCTGTGGCCAGTCCGTCTTCAGCCGTTATCCTTCCCGCCCATGTCCATCCACTTCTACGAACCGCGCAACGGCCACGGCCTGCCGCATGACCCGTTCAACGCCATCGTTGGCCCGCGCCCGATCGGTTGGATATCCACCCGCTCCAAAGCAGGCGTAAACAACCTGGCACCGTACAGTTTTTTCAACGCCTTCAACTACACGCCACCCATCATTGGCTTTTGCAGCATTGGCCACAAAGACAGCGTGCGCAACGTGCAGGAGAACGGCGAGTTTGCCTGGAACCTGGTCACCCGCCCTCTGGCCGAAGCCATGAACCAAAGCTGCGCCGCCATGCCGCCCGAGGTGAGCGAGTTTGCACTGGCAGGCCTCACGCCCGTGGCTTCGCGCCTCATTGCCGCGCCGCGTGTGCAGGAGAGTCCTGTGTCCTTTGAATGCCGCGTCACGCAGATCGTGCAGTTGCAGGGCTCGGATGGTGAGCAGATGCAAAGCTGGCTGGTGCTGGGCGAAGTGGTCGCCGTGCATATCGCGCAGCATCTGCTGGTGAACGGCGTATACGACACCGCAGCTGCCCAGCCCGTGATGCGCGGCGGTGGCCCGGCAGACTATTTCAGCATTGGGCCTGAGCAGCTGTTTCGCATGCACCGTCCACGCTGAGGGCATGCATGCAAGGGTAACTACTCCACCGCCGGACGCAGGGGCCTTCGAGACTCTCGCCGCGCCACCCAGAGCGTAGCCGCGCTGATGAGCATGCCACCCAGGATGGCACTCAGGGTAGGCACATCGCTAAACAACAGCCAACCCATCAATGCTGACCATACCAGCTCCAAAAACTTCAGGGACTGGGTGGCAGAAATATCGGCACGTTTAAAGGAGCGGGTGAGGCAATAATGCGCTGCACTACCCAAAGCACCACACAGCATAAAGCCAGCCCACTGCCAGGCAGTGGGCGCACTCCAGTGCATTAAAGCCAAGGGCAAGCTCAGCAACGTTACGCTGATGCCTTGCCACAGCAAGATGGTTCCCGTAGTCTCATAACGGGTGAGTGCCTTGGTCACCAAAAAAGAGGCCGCAAACAAGGGTGCTGAAGCCAGCATCAGCAGGTGGTACCAGCCATGGTGAGCGGCCATGCTGAACTGGGGTCCCACTACGATCATCACCCCCGCAAAGCCTATTGCGGTGGCCAGCCAACGCTCCCAACGCATCGGTTCATGCAGAAAAAAATAGGCACCGAGCATAATAAATATCGGTGTGGTAAAGCCAATCGCCGTCATATTGGCCAGCGGAATCTGGGGTAGGGCGCTAAACCAGAAAAACAAGGCCAGTGTGTGTAGTGCGCCGCGTGCAAATTGCCCACCCATATGCTGTGGCCGAAACGCCACCAGACCATGCCTGAGCAGCATAGGCAGTAGTACCACCAGGCCGCAGGCATAACGCAAAAACTGCGCCTCAAATGGATGGATTTTTTGCGCCAAGCCCCGCATCACGGCATTGAGCAGGCAAAACAGTAGCCCCGCGCAGGCGGCCCATATTAGCGCCCGGGTGCTTGGGCTCAGGTGGTGCGTGTGGTGGTGCAGGCGCTGGATAACCCAGGCAATCGGGTTGGCTGATGAGGGACTGTGCATGGATGCACCGAGTATGCTCGATACAGGCCTGAAGATGTAATAACCAAATTTACCCAGCTACTTCGGCACTTTTGCATATGTGCAGGAATGGCGTTCGCACTGTTCCTGGGCCCCATTACCTGCAAGATGCGAGATACTACGGCAGTTACCCAATCCAAAAAGGAGACCCGCCCATGCTAGGCCTGATGCAATCGCAACCGCAACTGATCTCATCCCTCATCGAATTCGCCGACCAGCACCATGCAGACACCGAGATCGTCTCGCGCCGGGTGGAGGGTGATATCCACCGCTACACCTGGAGCGATGTCGCCAAGCGTTCGCGCCAGGTAGCTAATGCGTTGGATAGCCTCAAGCTGGCCTTTAGCGACCGCATTGCAACCCTGGCCTGGAACGGCTACCGCCACCTGGAGCTGTACTTTGGCGTGAGCGGCTCGGGCAAGGTGCTGCACACGCTGAACCCGCGCCTGCACCCTGACCAAGTGGTGTGGATCGCCAACCACGCCGAAGACCAGGTGTTGTTTTTTGACATGAGTTTTCTGCCCCTGGTGCAGGCCGTACATGCGCGTTGCACGACGATTAAGCACTTTATTGCCCTGTGCGATGCGGATAAATTGCCTGCGGACAGCGGCATACCGGGCTTGCAAAGCTACGAGGCATGGATCAACAAACAATCGGCCACCTACGCTTGGCCCAGCTTCGACGAAGACTCCGCCTCCAGCATGTGCTACACCAGTGGCACCACAGGCAACCCCAAGGCGGCGCTGTACAGCCATCGCTCCACCATCATGCACGCCTATGCCGCCGCGCTGCCCGACGTAATGTGCCTGAGTGCCCGCGACAGCGTGCTGCCTGTGGTGCCGATGTTCCATGTCAATGCCTGGGGCATTCCCTACAGCGCGGCGCTCACGGGCTGCAAGCTGGTGTTTCCTGGCCCAGCGCTGGACGGCAAGTCAATTTACGAGCTGCTGGAGACTGAGAAAGTCAACTTTGCCGCGGGCGTTCCTACGGTGTGGCAGATGCTGCTGGGGCATATGAAACCTGCGGGCCTGAAGTTCAGCGCGCTCAAGCGCACTGTAATCGGCGGCAGTGCCTGCCCCCCGGCCATGATTGCGGCTTTTCAGGACGACTACGGCGTAGAAGTGCTGCACGCGTGGGGCATGACCGAGATGTCGCCCCTGGGCACCATGTGCACTTTGAAAAACAAGCACCTGGATCTGCCCGCAGCCGAGAAGATGAAAATCCGTCTCAAGCAAGGCCGCGCTATTTTTGGTGTGGACATGAAGATCGTGGGCGAAGACGGCCAGGCTTTGCCACACGATGGCAAAGCCTACGGCGACCTGCTGGTCAAGGGGCCTTGGGTCGTGCGCGAATACTACAAAGGCGAGGGCGGTGACCCGTTACTCAAAGACGCGCAAGGCGCTGGCTGGTTCCCCACAGGCGATGTGGCCACCATTGATGCCGATGGCTTTATGCAGATCACCGACCGCAGCAAAGACGTGATCAAGTCGGGGGGAGAATGGATCAGCTCGATTGACATTGAAAACATCGCCATGGCGCACCCGGCCGTGCAGATGGCCGCCTGCGTGGGCATGCCGCACCCCAAGTGGGACGAGCGGCCGATTGTGGCCGTGGTTAAGCGCCCGGGCGTGGAGGTGACGCGCGACGAGCTGATTAAGTTTTATGACGGCAAAACCGCCAAATGGCAGATACCGGACGACGTGGTGTTTGTCGACGCGATACCGCTGGGTGCCACGGGCAAGATGCAAAAGATGAAACTGCGCGAGCAGCTCAAAGACTACCGGTTGCCCAGTCTGTAAAAACGCGGCGAGGCGCAACAGGCTATGGACAGAAGATACTTTTTGCACACTGCAAGTAGCGCTGCCCTGATAGCCGCAACGGGGCGCTTGGCTGCGCAAACGTTGGCGCACAACCCATTTACGCTGGGCGTGGCATCGGGTTCGCCCGCACTTGACGGCTTTGTGCTGTGGACACGCCTGATGGCTGCGACCGGAGGCGAACCACTGCCCCACGCGCCGATTGAAGTGCGCTGGGAGCTCGCTAGCGACGAGGCTTTTCAGCGCATCGTGCAATCGGGCGCGGCGCTGGCCTTGCCCGATGCCGCCCACAGCGTGCATGTGGAGGTAGTTGGTTTGGCAGCAGGAGTGGCGCGGTATTGGTACCGCTTCAGAGTGGCCGATGCCATCAGCACCGTGGGGCGCACCCGCACCTTGCCCGCGCCGCAGAGCACCGAGCGCTTGCGCCTGGCGCTGGCTTCTTGCCAAAACTACGAACACGGCTACTTTGGTGCGTACCGCCATATGGCCCAGGAGGATCTGGACTGTGTGCTGTTTGTGGGTGACTATATTTACGAATACGGCATCACGCCCAACCGGGTACGTCAACACAACAGCCCGACCTGCACCACCTTGGATGCCTACCGTGCGCGTTACGCACTTTACAAGTCCGATGCTGACTTGCAATTGGCCCACGCCGCTTTTGCGTGGGTAGTGACCTGGGACGACCACGAGGTGGCCAACGACTATGCCGATGACCGGGGAGAGGCGGATCGGGGCGCGACGTTTTTGGCGCGCCGCGCTGCTGCCTACCGCGCCTACTGGGAGCACCAGCCTTTGCGCCGCGCCCAAGCGCCTCGGGGTGCCGCTGCGCAGTTGTACCGCCGCTACCCTTGGGGGCGCAGCGCCAACCTGCATGTTCTGGACACGCGCCAGTACCGCGACTACCAGGTCTGCACACCACCCCATGAGGGCGGTTCGCGCACTATCCAGGATAAAAACTGCCCAGCGAGGCGGGAATCGACAAACAGCCTGTTGGGTGCCCAGCAGGAAAAATGGCTGAACGAGGGGATGCAGCGCAGCACCGCAGCTTTTGAGATCGTCGGCCAGCAATCCATCATGGCGCAAATGCGCATGACGGCCACGCGCAGCCCCGACCCGCAGCCCGCAGATTCGTTTTGGAATGACAGTTGGGACGGCTACCCCAACGCTCGTAAAACGGTCTTGGAGTCATGGGGTGTCAAAAAAAATGTGCTGACTTTAGGCGGCGATGTGCACGCCACCTACGTCAGCGATTTGCAGGCCGAGTTTGACGACCCGCAGTCGCCGGTGCTGGCCACGGAGATTGTGGGCACATCCATCAGCAGCCCGAGTTGGCCGCAGGCCGCTACCGAGCGGGTGCTGCGTAACAACCCGCACATGAAATTTGGCAAAAGCGACCAGCGCGGCTACTGCGTGCTACAGGTGCAGGCCAGGCAGGCCAGTGTCGATTTGCGGGTGATCGACAATGCACGGGAGCTGGGCAGCCCGGTCAGCACCGCCGCCAGTTTTGTGGTGGAGGCGGGGCGGCCAGGCGCGCAACGTGTGTAGGCCAACCCAGGTGCCTCGCCTGGCTAAGGTATCCGGCGTAGCGACCAACGCGTGTACCAACGTGTGTACCAGCGTGGCTCAGTAGTAGGCTGTAGGGCTGATTGTTCGGGCGAGCTGGCGGCAAAAGCGCACAACATCGACGCAAGGTAGGGCAGTGCTTGCAGCGCCAACATCAGCATCCACACGGCCGACTCGGTATGCCCGGTTTTGCGGCTGATAGCGGTGCCGACGATAGCCAGTAGCAAGGCGCAGAGCAGTAAAAATTCTTCGCGGGCTGGTGCCAGTACTTTGGCCCACCGCAGCCGCAGCTTGCTTAGGTTTGGGGTGGGCTGAGTTGCATTGAGTGCCGTGGGTAGGGCACCCCCTTTGGAGGTCACCTGGAACACGCCTGCCTGGTAAAACAACCCAGCCATCACGCCGCGTGCAATGGCGTGGGACAGCGCCATGCCTGCGACAGCAGCACCCAAAATGCCACCCGCCGTGCAAGGTACGCGCCGCCAGTACAGCAGCGGCCCCATCACCAGCTTGGCTGCACAAAAAACCGCCAGCGGCAGCATAAACAAGGTAACCGGTAAAGAAAAATACTGCGGCAAAGCCAGCACACCCATGGTCCACAGGAGTGCCGCTAAAACAAAAACGAAATGCAGCAAGTCACCCACCCAAGGCAGCCAACCGGCAACGAAGTGGTAGCGCTGCCCCTGTGAGAGCGATGTGGCGCTGCTGCTCCCCAGCAGCGCGCGCCAATGCGCCTTGAGGATTTGCATGCCACCCTGAGCCCAGCGCTGGCGCTGCTTTTTGAAGGCGGTAAAACTGTCTGGTGTCAGGCCCTCGCCCATCACCTGGTCGACATACACGGTTCGCAGACCCTGGCGCATCAATCGCAGACCCAGCTCAGTGTCTTCGCACATGCACCACTCAGACCATTGGCCATGCGCGCGCAAGGCGCTGGCGCGAATCATGGTCATCGTGCCGTGCTGAATGATGGCATCGCGCTCGTTGCGGTGGTGCATGCCGATGCGAAAGAAGCCGTCGTATTCCCAGTTCATCATCTTGCGAAACACGCTGCCACCCCAGTCGCGGTGGGCCTGCGGTGCCTGCACAATGCCGACGTGCGCATCATCAAAATAGCCTACCAGCGCGCGCAACCATTGCGGTTTGACGATGTAGTCTGCATCGACCACCGCCACCACTTCGGCACGCGCGTCGCACTGGCCCAGGGCATAGTTAAGCGCTCCGGCCTTGTAGCCGGGCCATTGGGGCAAGTGGATAAACCGAAAATTTGCAGGTAGCCGCGCTACGTAGTCGCGCACGGGCTGCCACAGTGCATCGTTTTTGGTGTTGTTGTCAATCACCAGCACTTCATAGGCCTGGTAGTCGAGTTGGTGCAGACTGTCGATGGTGGCGATCACCATCTCGGGTGGCTCGTTGCAGCAGGCCAGGTGGATAGAGACAAAAGGCTGCTTGGCCACCGGAGCCAGCGGCAAAGGTTGAAACTTTCTTTGCAAACTGCCTTCCCAAAACAGCTCGACAAACTCAAACAAATGCGAGATCAAAATCGCCACCATGATGAGGCAGGTGGGCACCAGTAGAGCCAGCATCACCCAGTCGCCTGCGCGCATGTAATGCAACAAGGGTAACGACACCACGACGGTGGCTAAGGACACGACCAGTTGCGCCGTAGTGGCAAATGCAGTGCGGGCGAGCGCACTGAGGGTGGCAAAACGGGTGAGAAACCATACTAAAAATGCAAAACCCGACACCGACGAGGCCAAGGCTTTGGCACGCCAATAGGGGTCGGGCACCACAGGGCCAGAAAAGGCAAACTTGGGTTGCCTCGCCGCGTCGAAAACCCCCCAGTACGCACCCGCACGGCCTTCTTCGGTTTGCTTCCAGGGCTGGTCGTAGGCTTCAATAAAAAAGTAGTCCAGCTTGTCGGCGTATGCCCGCTGCGCGAACTGGCGTACAAACGCTGCTTGTGCGGCGGAGCTTGGTTGGGCACGCTTGATGGTGTCGCCACTGCTGGGGTAGCCTATTTCGCCGATAACGATTTCTTTGCCTGGAAACCTTGCGCGCACACGCGCTAGCCGCTCAAAGGACTCGTCCACAGCGGTCTCTATGCCCACACCTTCCCAGTACGGCAGTAGGTGGATAGTGATGAAGTCGACATGCTCGGCCAGCTCGGGGTGCTTGATCCACACATGCCATGGCTCGGCGGTGGACACAGGTACTTTGGCATTGGCCCGCGCCCGCTGCAAAAAAGGAATCAATTGCGCTGGGGTGAGTTGCTTTTTAAGTACCGTTTCGTTGCCGATAATGAGTCGCTTGACGTTGGTATGCGCTGCGGCTAGCGAGAGCGCGGCAGCCATTTCGCGCTCGTTGCTCTCCCAGTTGTCGTCCAACCAGGCTCCCAAAGTAAGTTGCAGTCCGTGCTGCGCTGCCAAGGCGGGCAACTGCGGAAACTGCGCTGCGCTGTAGGTGCGGATTTTGTCAGTCAGGCTAGCCAGTTGAGCCATGTCACGCGCCATGGTCTGGTCGGCCGGTGCGTGCCGCACCCAAGGCGCGTCGGATCGACCAAAGGGGGCATATGTCAAGCCGTGCACGCGCGCCGCGACATCGGGCGCGGCGATGGTGATGCCCATCCACGACCACGCGGCGTAGTTGAGTGTGGCCACCAGCGCGGCGAGAACCAAGGCGGCACGCACCACACGGGCGCTGGCCGCTGGGCCGACATGGGAAGAAAACAGTTTGGGCATGCAGATGAAAGGTAGGAGCAATTGTGCCGTGTAAAGCCTTTGGTAGTCTGGACTTCCATGGGTTCCCTTACACTCGGTCAAATTTTGTGACCCATTGCCCTTTTTTACTCATTGCGCACACGGCTTATGTTTCCCCAAAAATCACGTAACTGGTTCGCGCTGCTGGTGCAGTGTCTGGGATTGGCCATCGTGCTGGGGTGGTGGATGCTGCGGGGGCAGGCGGTTGCGCTGGTGGAGCCGCCAGGCGGGCAGGCTGCGCAGTTGCCCTGCGTTTCATATTCGCCTTTTCACCGGGCAGACATCAACCCGTTTAACTACATCGCCAGCGTGAGCCCGCAGCACATCGAGTCGGATCTGCGCTTGCTCCAATCGCGCACGCAATGCATCCGCACCTACGGTTTAACGCAGGGGTTGGACGCTGTGCCAGCGGTGGCGCAGCGGCTGGGCATGCGGGTGAGCTTGGGGGTATGGATTTCACGCGACCAGGCGCAAAATCAATTGCAACTGCGGCGCGGCATCGAGCTGGCACACCAGTATCGGGGAACGGTGGAGCGTTTGATTGTGGGTAATGAGGTTTTGCTGCGCCGCGAGTTGTCGCCGCTGCAACTGGGGCAACTACTAGACCAAGCAAGGCAAACGTCGCCCGTGCCCGTGACCTACGCCGACGTATGGGAGTTTTGGATACGGCATGCGCAGCTCAGCCAGCATGTAGATGCCATCACCGTGCATATCCTGCCCTATTGGGAGGACCAGCCAGTGGCTGTGGCGGATGCCGTCAACCATGTAGTGCAAATTGCTGGCCAAGTGCAGCGCCATTTTGTGGGCAAACCAGTGTGGGTGGGCGAGACGGGCTGGCCAGCGGCGGGCCGCCAGCGGGACGGGGCGGTGCCCGGGCGGGTAGAGCAGGCGCGGTTTGTGCGTGAGCTCTTGGCCCTGAAAGCGAGCGGGTCTATGCGCTTGGATTACAACTTTATTGAGGCCTTCGATCAGCCGTGGAAGCGGTCTTTTGAGGGGGCCATGGGCGGGTATTGGGGCCTGTTTGATCCGCAGGGGCGGGCGCATGCGGCGTTGACGGGTGCGGTGGTGGAGGACGACTGGTGGTGGTGCGGCCTGGCTGGCGCGGTGCTTGGCTTGGCCGTGGGGTTGTTGTATTTTGTGGTACGCCTTAAAACGTCCGCCGCAAAGCGCTCAGATGGGCGTGAAAGTGCGGGCTCGGGTGAAAAATTAGCCAGTACAGCCTACCCCTGGCTATCGCCAGCGCTTTCTTTGGCCACCTTGGGCGCGGTGCTGCCCGTGCAGTGGTTGATGGTGCAGCAGTGGGATCGCAGCCTGTTTGAGCAGTGCGTCAGCGCCCTGATGGGGCTGGTGGGCTTGTTGGTTACTTTGGCGGTGCTGTGGGAGCAGCGTAATGTGGCCCTATTTGCGTATGTACCTGCTGATGTACCTGCTGACGTACCTGCTATTGGGCCTGCTGTGCTACCCAGCGACGGCTGGGCGCGGGTGATGGCCCTGCTGCGTGGTGCCGATCACCCGAGGCACTTGCAGTTTGCATTGCTGTTTGCTGCAGCGGCGGCGGCATTGGTGTTGTTGCTAGATGCGCGCTATCGCCCGTTTCCGTGGTGGTGGTTTATCGCGCCCACTGCTTGCCTGCTTGCGCAGCGCACCGGCGGGCAAGAGCTGGTGTCCACGCGCTTGAACAAACACCGCTTGCTCTGCGTTGTGATGGCGATCTGCACCATAGGCATAGTGCTGGTGGAAGGCTGGCGCAATACTCAGGCCTTGGGGTACGGCGCTTTGCTATTGGTGTTGGCAGGTACTTGCGCCTGGCCATCACGCACAAACACCAGCACAGCCAGCAGCGCGGCGGGTGCGCACAGCTCGGTGGTGTAGAGCACCAGCCCGGCGCAGGCCGCAAACAGGGCCAGCCCAGCCGCCCCTCGGTGCTGCGTGGCACTGGCGATGACGGCCAAACCCAAGGCAAACCATCCAATACGCTGGTGTACAAACGCCTGAATAATCCATGCACGCAGCGTGCACCACGCGCTGGCAGCACCGCCATCGCAGTAGGCGGTCATGTCCGCAGGCTCGATCAAGCGATGCCTGGCCAGGGCGGCGAGCCACAGCGCTAGCAGGCACAACATGGCAACGGAAGCGGCGCTGGCCCATTTACTCATGGTCTGCCTAATCGGGAGTCCAGGCTGTCTGTGATGATGCGAGTCAGGTCAAACATCGCGCCCACTCTGGGCATAGCAGGCTCCAAACCAGGCTTGAACCCTTTGTCGATAAAGCGCTGGAGCAACTGCGGCTTGGCACTGATGATGTGTATCGGCACGTCCCAGGTGACGCCAGGACCGGTGACATTGGCTGCAGGTTGGTGGTCTCCCAGCACAATCCACACCTTTTCGCGTGCCGTGGGCTGGGCCAGGTAGCCTGCCAGCCATCGGTAGTTGTACTCCATCATTCCCGTAAAACCGGGCCGCATATTGAACCAGTCTTCTTTTTGGACATGGACTTTTGCCATTTGCTCGGCATCGAAAGGCGTGTCTGATAGGATTTTTTTCCAATCCTCCTGGTAGGGCGGCACTGGGTGAAAGGGCATGTGGCTGGTAATGGAGGTGAAAAATGTAAAACGCTTTGGACTAGTGGGCGTGATGGGGTGCAACTGCGCATAACGCGCCAGCGAATACTGGTCGGGCACCGTCCAAAAGCCCAGCTTGGGGCCTTTGTAGCCCAGGTCGCGCGCGTCGGTGAAATGGTCGAATCCGTAAAACGATTTTTCGGGCCAGTCCCACGTCAAAGCGGGATAAAAGCCGTAGGTTGCGTAGCCGCGCGCGCGAAACATGCTGATCAGGGTTGGGCGCTGGGTGGTGAGCAGCAGGTCGTGGCGCAGCGGGTCGGCAGTGTCAATGCCCGAGAGCAGCGCCAGGTGTGCCAACTCGGAGCCGCCGCCAAAGGTGGTGGAGTGCACATAAGCCGACACCACCTGCATGCCACTGGCCTGAATTTGCGCGGCCAGCGCGTCCCGCGATGGTTTCAGTGGTGCATAGATTTCTGGCACGCTGAAGGCGATCATGCCGTAAGACTCCAGGAAGAACAGGTTGACATCGGCATCC
Organism: Polaromonas sp.; assembly: GCA_043769005.1. Lineage (GTDB taxonomy): Bacteria > Pseudomonadota > Gammaproteobacteria > Burkholderiales > Burkholderiaceae_C > JAAFIP01. The sequence continues at coordinate 34,115 of JAYVJV010000048.1, forward strand.
TGCAAGGCCGCCAGGTCGGAGTCGAAGGCGGGCGAGGGGGGCAGCGTTTTTTGCAAATTGCGGTCTAAAAAAGCTGTTGAAAGCAGCTTGGCCTGGCGTAGGTAGGTGGGAATGGCGGGCTTGGAGACATAAGGCCATGTCTCACGAACGCCGTAGACGTTGGCGATCACCAAGGCGCTGGCGGCCAGCGTCACGATCAAGGCCCAACTACTTTTTAACGCGTAGGGCGCTGCATGGCGCGCAGTCACCGCAATGCAAGTTCGCAAAATGTAGTACAGCAGCCAGATAAATGCCAAGACCGCCACGACGATCAGCACCGACATCCACAGCGGATAGCTTTTGAGCGACACCCATACTACTCGAGGAATTTGCAGCGCGTCCCAATACAAATTGATGTCGCGACCAAACAGTGCTGGAGCCGTCGTATCAAAGTAACGGCCTGCTACCAACACCATATAGCCCAGCGTCAGGCCGCCCAGCAGCCGCGATGACAGCGGACCCCGCCACCACACGAGCAGCAAAATGATGACCCATAGCAGCACAAACTCTGGCGCAATGCGTTTGTCCAGTTGCACAAAGGGCGTGGGCCACCAGTTGGTCATACTCATGAAAGCATTGAGCACAAGCAAGGCGGCGCAGCCTAGAAGGGCAGGTTTCCAACGTGGTTGATGCAGAGGTGTGGACATGGAGGGTAAATACAGAGCGCTGCACCTAGCGCAGATGCACGCAAATTTTATAGAACAATCGGGTTAGTCTGGTTAACTGAGGGTTTCTTTCAAACTTGCTGCCACCGTGACAATTTTCGAGCCAGTGCTGCACTGCACCTGCGGGCAATCCCTGAGACGAAGCTGCGCAGAAGCGCGTTAAGCTAGTGTCATTATTTTTTAAATGGAGTCTGTTATGACCTTTGCTCTTAAATCCGTAGCTGCTTGCGCACTACTTGCTTGCGCTGGTGGCGTTTTTGCCCAAAAAGGTGAAACCGTCAAAATTGCCTTCATCGACCCATTGTCTGGCCCGTTTGCCAACGTGGGACAAAACCAGCTCAAGAGCTGGCAGTTTGTGGCTGAACGTTTTAGCGGCAGTAAAAACCCTGCCGGCGTGAAGTTTGAAATTACAGGCTTTGATAACAAAGGCTCCCCGCAAGAAAGCCTGAACTCGCTCAAAGCTGCTATCGACCAAGGTTTTCGCTTCATCACCCAGGGTAATGGCTCGGGTGCCGCGCTGGCCCTGTCTGACGCTGTAGCCAAGCACAACGAGCGTAACCCCGGTAAAGAGGTCATGTTCCTCAACTACGCTGCAGTGGACCCAGCGCTGACCAACGAAAAGTGCGACTACTGGCATTTCCGCCTGGATGCCGACACCACCATGAAGATGGAGGCACTCACGGCGTTCATGAAAGACCAGCCCAAGGTCAAGAGCGTGTACCTGCTCAACCAAAACTACTCGCACGGCCAGCAGGTGGCGCGCTACTTTAAAGAAGGCATGGCCCGCAAGCGCCCTGATGTGAAAATTGCCGGTGAAGACCTGCACCCCATCGGCCAGGTGAAAGACTTTGCCCCCTATGTCGCCAAGATCAAGCAGTCGGGCGCCGACACCATCGTGACCGGCAACTGGGGTGCTGACCTGACGCTGTTTGTCAAAGCGTTGAACGATGCCGGACTGAAACTGCCGATGTACACCTACTACGCTGGCGTTACCGGCACGCCCACTGCGCTGGCTGCGGGTGGCGACAGTGAGGTGTATGTGGTGGCCTATGGTCACTCCAACCACACGGGCGATTTGGGTAGCATGGGCGCTGAGTTTAAAAAGAAGTTCAACGACGACTACTACACCTTCGCAACCCTCAACGGCATCAACTTGATGGGCGCGGCGATTGCCAAGGCCAAGTCGACCAACCCCACCAAAGTTGCCGCCGCGATGGAAGGTTTGTCGGTGCCCAGCTTCGCAGGCGAAGTGCAAATGCGCAAAAACGACCACCAGTTGCAGCAGTCTATGTACATCACCAAATGGCAAAAGGTTGATAGCACCAACAAGTACAGTGTAGAGAACACGGGCTACACCTTTGCACCCATCAAGCAGCTAGATGCCTATGTGTCCAGCACGCCCACCAGCTGCCAGATGAAGCGGCCTTCTTAAATATAGTTAGAGGGTAGGCGCCGGGTGACGTTAAGCGTTATCCCGGCGTTTTTTTTTAGAGCACGGTCGGTTTTTGCTGTAAATATGTTGGTAAATTCGACACATCATCACTAGGGTCTCGCTGCGCGATGGAGTTAATTACAATTTCCCTGCTTAACGGCATCAGCTACGGGTTGCTGCTGTTCATGCTCAGCTCGGGGCTGACGCTGATCTTCAGCATGATGGGCGTGCTCAACTTCGCCCACGCTTCGTTTTACATGTTGGGTGCCTACTTTGCCTACACTACCACTTCGCTGCTTGGTTTTTGGCCTTCCTTGCTGGTAGCTCCCTTGCTGGTGGGAGTGGTGGGCGCGCTGTTTGAGCGCTATTGCCTGCGCCGGGTGCACAAGTTTGGCCATGTGCCAGAGCTGCTGATTACTTTTGGCCTGAGCTACATCATTTTGGAGCTGGTGCAACTGGTCTGGGGCCGCAGCTCGGTAGATTACCGGGTGCCGGTGGCACTGGACGGCCCGCTGTTTACCATTTTTGGCACTCAGTTTCCGATGTACCGCGCTTTTATGATGTTCATGGCACTGCTCATGCTGCTATCGATTTGGTTGCTGCTTACGCGCACCCGTATTGGCCTGGTGATCCAGGCGGCACTCACCCACCCGGAGACGGTGGAGGCCCTGGGACACAACGTGCCGCGCGTTTTCATGCTGGTGTTTGGCGGTGGCTGCGCACTGGCCGGGCTGGCGGGGGTGATAGGCGGCAACGCCTATGTGACCGAGCCGAGTATGGCTGTCTCGGTGGGCGGGGTGATCTTTGTGGTGGTGGTGATTGGTGGCATGGGTTCGCTGGCGGGGGCGTTTTTAGCGTCCATTTTGATTGGTGTGCTGCAAACCTTTGCTGTGGCGATAGACACCTCGTTCGTCTCCATCATGCAAAGTGTAGGGGTGACACTGTCGCCCGAGACCTTTGGCTACGCGCTGTGGAAGCTCAAGGTCAGCCAGATAGCGCCTATCTTGCCGTTTTTGTTTTTAGTGTTGATTTTGATCTTCCGGCCCAAGGGCCTGCTTGGCACGCGGGAGGGGTAAAGCATGGCAAGCAACGTCTATTCATTCAAGCCGCTCAATGTGGGGCGCATCGTTATCTGGAGCCTGTTTGCACTGCTGCTGTTGCTGGCTCCCATGTTGTTTACCAGCAGCCTGAGTCAAACCATGCTCAGCCAGATGGGTATCGCCATCATCGTCTGCCTGAGCTACAACATGCTGCTGGGGCAGGGTGGGATGCTCAGCTTTGGCCATGCGGTGTACTCGGGCATGGGCTCGTTTTTAGCCATCCATACGCTCAACAAAGTCTCGGGCGGCATGCCTTTGCCCGTGAGTTTGATTCCCATCGTAGGCGGCCTGGCCAGTATGCTAGTGGCGGTGGTGCTCGGCTGGGTGACCACCAAAAAAGCCGCTACGCCGTTTGCCATGATTACCTTGGGTATTGGCGAGCTGGTGTGGGCCATGTCATTGATGTTCCCTGAGTTTTTTGGCGGCGAGGGCGGCGTGTCGGGCAACCGGGTGGCAGGCTCCAAGGCCTTTGGCATTACCTATGGGCCGCAAATCCAGCTGTACTACCTGATCGCGGTGTACACGTTTATCTGCACTGCGCTCATGTATGCCTTTACCCGCACGCCCTTGGGCCGCATGCTCAACGCCGTGCGTGACAACCCCGAGCGGGTGGAGTTTGTGGGCTACGACACGCAAAAGGTGCGCTACATCGCTTTTGTGATTGCGGCGTTTTTTGCCGGTATTTCGGGTGGCCTGGCTGCGCTCAATTTTGAGATTGTTACCTCCGAAGTGGTCAGTGGCAACCGCTCGGGGGCGTATCTGCTGTTTACCTTTTTGGGCGGTGCTACTTTCTTCTTTGGCCCCATCATCGGTGCGATTTTGATGGTGCTGGCCTTTGTGCTGCTGTCCGAGTTCACTAAGGCCTGGCTGCTGTACCTGGGCTTGATCTTTTTGTTTATGGTGATGTACGCACCCGGCGGTGTAGCATCGCTGCTGATGATGAATCTGCGCGTAGCCGCATTTGGCCATTTGCGCAAGCTGTGGGTGAGCTACTTGGCGCTGGCGGTAACGGCTTTGGTCGTTTTGCTGGGCGCGGCCACCATGATTGAGATGGTCTACCACTTGCAACTCAACGCCGCATTGGGTGACGAGCTGAAGTTCTTGGGTATCCCGCTGAATGCCAAAAGTGTCAACAGTTGGTTTGGCGCGGCCTTTGTCATGCTGACAGGCTTAGGTTTGTTCGAGGTCTGCCGCAGACAGTTTGTGCACGAGTGGGGCGAGATCCAGGAGAGTATTGAGAAAGAAGTCAAGCGCAGGGAGGCTCTCCTATGACCTACGCATTAGAGCTCAAGGACTTGCGCAAGAGCTTTGGCAAGACCGAGATCATTCGCGGTGTGAATCTGGCTGTGAGCGCGGGTGAGCGCATCGCCATCATCGGCCCCAACGGCGCGGGCAAGTCCACCTTGTTTAACCTGATTAGTGGCCGCTTTGAGCCTAGCTCGGGCGACGTGTTGCTCAATGGAGCGCGCCTGAACGGCAAGAAACCCTACGAGATCAACCGCCTGGGCCTGTCGCGCAGCTTTCAGATCACCAATATCTTCCCCAAGCTCAGCGTCTTTGAAAACCTGCGCTGCGGCGTGCTCTGGAGCCTGGGCTACAAGTACACTTTTTTTAAATTTCTGGCTGACTTGGATGATGCCAACGACCGCGCTGATGAGCTGATGCAGATGATCAAGCTGGACAAAAAACGCGATGTGCTGGCCATGAACCTGACCTACGCCGAGCAGCGCGCGCTGGAGATTGGCATCACCATTGCAGGCGGTGCCAACGTCATCTTGCTCGACGAGCCTACTGCGGGCATGAGCAAGTCCGAGACCAGCCGCTTTATTGGCCTGATTAAAGAAGTCACGGTGGGCAAAACCCTGCTGACCGTGGAGCACGACATGGGCGTGGTGTTTGGCCTGGCCGACAAAATTGCCGTGGTGGTGTATGGCGAGGTACTGGCATTTGATACACCTGATGCGGTACGCGCCAACGCCAAGGTGCAAGAGGCGTATTTGGGTTCGCAGAGTGCCGAAGCGCAGGGGAGCCACTGACATGTCCAGCCTATTGAAAATCGAAAACCTGCACGCCTACTACGGCAAAAGCCATGTACTGCACGGCGTAGGCTTTCATGTGGATGCGGGCGAAATTGTGGCCCTACTGGGGCGCAATGGCTCGGGGCGCAGCACTACGGCCAAGGCCATCATGGGCTTGGTGGACTGCACCGGCTCCATGCTCTGGCGCGACCAGCAGATCACAGGTAAAAAAGCCTTTGAAATAGCGCATCTGGGCCTGGGCTATGTGCCTGAGAACCGCGATATTTTCCCCACCCTCACGGTGCACCAAAACCTGATGCTGGGGCAAAAGCACGGCGCTACAAACCCGCGCTGGGCTTTTGACGACATGTACCAGATGTTCCCCCGCCTCAAGGAGCGCCAGCACACCGAGGCAGGTGTACTTTCAGGCGGTGAGCAGCAAATGCTCACGCTATGCCGCACCCTGATGGGCGACCCGGACTTAATCATCATCGACGAGCCGACCGAGGGGTTGGCTCCCAAAATTGTCGAGCTGGTGGCGAAGTACCTGCAAGAGTTGAAAAAACGCGGTATCTCAGTACTATTGATCGAGCAAAAGCTCACCATCGCCATGGCCATCTCCGACCGCGCCCTGGTGATGGGCCACGGCAGCATCGTGTTCCAGGGCACGCCGGACAGTTTGCGGGCTGATGCGTACATTCGTAAAGAGTGGCTGGAAGTGTGATTTCTGCTTCTTTATGCTATTTATTTGGTAGCTGCTTACGCCCTATTTTATTGAGCTAAGGGCTTATTTAATAGGTAAAATATGGACGCGATGGGGCTTGGCGCCGGGCGGGTGAGCGTATGCAAATCGCCCTCATGCTGGAGTACCAGAAATCGGTCAGCCGATAAACACCATACCGTGTGGCTACCACGGTAGCGTGCTACCCATAGTCACGGGAAAGACT
>JAYVJV010000049.1:0-5736 GCA_043769005.1 Polaromonas sp.
GATTCCCAATAAAATAGTGAATAATATGATCTCCCCACCCCCAGGAGATCATCATGGCCAGACCCGCAAGCGGTGCAGATCAAATTGAGGCTGCCAAAGCCAGCTTAAAGAACGCGGTCACAGCAGACCAATTACGTGTAGCGCAGTCCGTGCTATTGCCGCTGGAGCTGGGTTTGAGTTTGGCGCAGACAGCGCAGGCCATAGGCCGCTCGGTAGGGGCGACCTGCAAAATGCGCACCACATACTGCGCCGTTGCTGGCGGAAAGCGGCCCGCTGCCAAATCCAAGACAACGCTGCGCAATCGAGCCAAGGCCACGCTTGAAGAAGAGTCCGCTGCACTGGACAAGGTATTGCATGACGCGCATCTGGGCGGCATCGTCGTCATCCCGCGCATCAAACCCTTGGTTGAGAAGGCATTGGGCAAAAAGATGGCCCTGTCTGGCTTGTACAGAATGCTGCACCGACATGACTGGCGCAAGCTCGCACCCGACACGCAGCACCCCAAAGGTGACCCAAAGGCGCGGGAGATATGGAAAAAAAACTCCCCGATCTCATCCAAGAGACCCTAGCGAGTTTCCCTAACAAGCAGCCGCTGCGGCTGATGTTTCAGGACGAGGCACGCTTTGGCCGGATCAGCGACTGCTGCTACTGTTGGTGCAAAAAGCCCATGCGTCCCTTGGTCAAGGCCATGCTCAGTCATCAGTACGTCTATGCCTACGCGGCAGTCAGCCCGCAGGACGGAAGGCTGGACTCCTTGGTATTGCCGGAGGTCAACGGGCAGTGGATGAATGAGTTTCTTATTGAGATCGCTGGCAGATACCCCGATGAGAACATTGTGATGGTGGTCGATGGCGCGGGTTGGCACAAGAGCAAGTGCTATGCGATGCCAGCTAATTTGAAACTGATATTTCTACCACCCTATTCGCCCGAACTCAATCCGCAGGAACATATCTGGGAGGAGTTGCGCGAGAAGAGTTTCTACAACCAGACCTTTGACACGTTAGATTTGCTTGAAGACCATCTGGTGGAGTCGCTCAGGGCTTTGGAGACGCAGCATGAGACGATCAAGAGCATCGCCGGTTGGGAATGGATTATTAATGCTATTTCTAATGGGAATTAGAATAAATAAGGTAAGCAGCAACGGTCTGCATCGTGTGGGTGATGCAGGCGTGTAGGTGATGCAGGCATGCAGGGCAATTTACTGCTTGAGCTTTTTCATCGCTCGCTCGATCTCGCGTTTGCCTTCGCGCTCTTGGATTACGTCGCGTTTGTCGTGCTCTGCTTTGCCTTTGGCCAGCGCGATTTCGCATTTGATGAAGCCATTTTTCCAGTGTAGATTGATCGGCACCAAGGTGTAGCCCTTTTGCTCCACCTTGCCTGTCAGGCGGCGGATCTCATCTTTTTTCATCAGCAGCTTTTTGGTGCGCACGTTGTCGGGGTTCACATGCGTAGAGGCGGTGTTGAGCGGGTTGATCTGGCAGCCCAGCAAAAATAGCTCACCGTTCTTGATGAGTACATAGCCGTCGGTGAGTTGCACCTTGCCGCTGCGCACGGCCTTGACTTCCCAGCCGTCCAGCACCATGCCGCATTCGTGGCGTTCTTCAAAAAAGTAGTTGTATGCGGCTTTCTTGTTCTCGGCAATGCGGCTGTTGCCTGTGCCGGCGGCGGTGGGGGAGTCGGGCTTTTTTGTCATGGTGCGTGAGTCGTGGGGCCAGCGCCCCAATACAATGGGTGCTGTGCCGATCCTTGCATTGTATGAACTCTGAACGAACGTCCCGTGAAAACCGTTAATAAGTCTGTGCTGATCTGGTACAGCACCGTGCAAATGTTCGATCTGGTGACGGATGTGCCGCGTTACCCGCAGTTTCTGCCCTGGTGCGATAGCGCCCGTCTGCTTGAGTCCACTCCAGCCGGCGTGCTGGCTGAGGTGAATATCCATTTTGGCGGCATTCGCCAGAGTTTTAGCACTCAAAACACCCACTTGCTAGAGCCTTCGGGGCATAGAACGGTACAGATGAAGCTGGTCAAAGGGCCATTTTCTCAATTGCACGGTGCCTGGCACTTTACCCCCGTAGGCACACCCGAACAACATGCCTGCCGGGTTGAACTGCAACTGCACTACGGTTTTGACAATCTCGCTTTGGCCGCGCTGATAGGCCCCGTGTTTGACAAAATCGCCTCAAGCATGGTGGATGCGTTTGTCAAGCGGGCGCAAGCGGTGTATGGCGGCTAGATCGTGAAGATTACTGTTGTCTACAGCCCTGGGCCACGTGTGGTGCACGAAGTGGTACTGGACATGCCCGACGGAGCCTTGGTGGGCGATGCGATGGCCCAAGTGCATACGCTAGAGGCTTTTGCACAGATAGCTTGGGACCAGGCTAGCTACGGAATTTGGAACCATGCGGCCAGTACTGGGCAGGTGTTGCAGGACAAAGACCGACTGGAGATCTACCGGCCGCTACGGGTGGACCCCAAAGTGGCACGCCGGGAGCGTTTTACACAGCAGGGTGCGCGCACCTCAGGGTTGTTTGTCAAACGCAGGCCGGGCGGCAAGGCAGGGTATTAAAGCCTCGCCAGCCTCATTTTTTGTTACGGTGACGATTTTTTGGCAGGGTTGCAATCAGCGGCAATAATGTTTTCCAACCGCTTGACTTCTGTGGCGCGTTGCGCGTCATCCATGAACTCGCGTTCGCCTTTGCTGTTGGCAGTTGCCATGCGTGCGCCCAAATCAAAAGTGGATTTTAAATTTTTGGCGCGAGAGCAATTTTCAGCAACAATTTTGGCTTGTCTATCTTCTTCGGCCTTTTTCTTAGCTGCTTCAGCCGCATCTTTTTCTTTCTTTTTCTTTTCTAGTTCGGCATCTTTGCCAGATGGTTTAGCCGCGCTAGCGCCTGCCTTGGCTGCAGATGCGCCGCCTGTTGGGGCTGAGGCTGCAGCAGTTGCGGCTACCGCCGTAGCAGCCGTCGCTGTAGCCGTCGCTGCGGCTTGTTCTGCTGCTTTGGCCTTAGCCTGCGCGCCGGCAGGGCGTTTGAATATGCTTTTTTCTGGCACGTCCGAAGCCGGTGCCTGGTCGCTGAATATTCGGCGACCATCTTTATCCGTCCAAGCCCATTGGGCCATTGCGCTGGCCGAAGCAAAAAAAGCCGTTAAAGCAGTTAAAGCGATAACTACAAAGCGAAGTGTTGAATTCATAAGGTTAAGTGTAGCGTGCCTGAGGCCTATGCCACATATAACGCTGAACCATTGATTATGTTGACATGATAGACGGTGGCACCTGTGAACAAGTGCCTGTGAATTCGTTGTTTTTTGGCTGCGTTATGAGGCGCACGGGTACAATACTTCTTTTGGAGCCCTCGTATGCGCTTACTGGGTAAAGCCCTCACTTTTGACGACGTTTTGCTCGTCCCCGCCTTCTCTGAAGTCCTGCCCAAGGACACCTCTCTTGCGACTCGGCTGTCGCGCAATATCACGTTAAATCTGCCCCTGGTCTCTGCCGCTATGGACACGGTAACCGAGGCGCGCCTGGCCATTGCCATGGCGCAAGAGGGCGGCATGGGCATCATCCACAAAAACTTCAGCGCCAAAGACCAGGCGGCGCAGGTGCGCAAAGTCAAACGCCACGAATCGGGCGTGCTGCGCGACCCGGTGGTGATCCCGCCAGACTTTAAAGTGCACCAGGTGATTGCGCTGAGTGAGCAACTGGGCGTGAGCGGATTCCCCGTGGTGGACGGCGGCAAAGTGGTGGGTATCGTCACCAGCCGCGACCTGCGTTTTGAAACCCGCATGGACGTGCCCGCCAGCCAGATCATGACCCCGCGTGAGCGTTTGATTACCGTGCCCGTCGGTGCATCACTCAAAGATGCCAAAGCGCTGATGAACAAGCACCGCCTGGAGCGCGTGCTGGTGGTCAACGATGCGTTTGAGCTCAAGGGCCTGATTACCGTCAAAGACATCACCAAGCAAACCAGCTTTCCCAATGCCGCCCGTGACGACCAAGGCAAGCTGCGCGTGGGTGCAGCGGTGGGCGTAGGCGAGGGCACTGAAGAGCGAGTGGAAGCACTGGTAGCCGCAGGCGTAGATGCCATCGTGGTAGACACCGCGCACGGCCACAGCAAGGGCGTGATTGAGCGCGTGCGCTGGGTAAAAAAGAACTACCCGCAGGTCGATGTGATTGGCGGCAACATTGCCACCGGTGCAGCAGCACTGGCGCTGGCCGAAGCGGGTGCAGACGCGGTAAAGGTAGGCATTGGCCCCGGCAGCATTTGCACCACCCGCATCGTGGCGGGTGTGGGCGTGCCGCAGATCATGGCGATTGACAATGTAGCTACCGCGCTCAAAGGCAGTGGCATCCCGTTGATCGCCGACGGCGGCATCCGCTACAGCGGCGACATTGCCAAGGCCATTGCGGCAGGCGCAGGCACGGTGATGATGGGCGGTGTGTTTGCCGGTACTGAGGAAGCGCCCGGCGAAGTGGTGCTGTTTCAGGGCCGCAGCTATAAAAGCTATCGCGGCATGGGCAGCATTGGTGCCATGCAGCAGGGCAGCGCCGACCGTTATTTTCAAGAGTCTTCTACCGGCAATCCGAATGCAGACAAATTGGTGCCCGAAGGCATCGAAGGCCGCGTACCCTACAAAGGCTCGGTCGTCAGCATCATCTTCCAGATGGCGGGTGGACTGCGCGCCAGCATGGGCTACTGCGGCTGCCCCACGGTGGCGGATATGCAAAACAAGGCCGAGTTTGTCGAAATCACCAGTGCAGGCATACGCGAGAGCCATGTGCATGATGTGCAGATCACCAAGGAAGCGCCGAATTACCGGGCGGAGTGAGCGTTTCCGCATGGGGGTATACAATAGCGGAAAGTAAGGAATTCTTACTTAAAGGAAATAAGATGCTCGCCAAACTGACCTCCAAAAACCAGATCACTTTGCCCAAAGCGGTGATGGCACAACTGCCCCCCAGCGAGTATTTTGAGGTGGAGGCGGTGAATGATCGCATTATGCTGACACCTGTGCGGGTGCAAAAAGACGACGTTGGCATGGAGGCCATATGGCGCAAGTTGGAAGCATTGGGCATCACAGAAGATGACGTGACGGATGCGGTCAAATGGGCGCGTGCCAACCCTGCCATTGACGGCGCATGATGGGCTTTGGACAGCAGGCCCTAAAGGCCGTTTTTGACACTAACGTGGTGATCTCCGCTGCTTTGTTTCGCAGCGGCGTGCTTTGCCCGCTGCGCGCCGCGTGGCGAACCGGGGCGTTTGCGTCGATCATTTCTAGGCAAACCAGCGCTGAACTGCTTCGTGTTTTAGCCTACAAAAAATTCAATCTTACTGAGTCCGATATTGCGCGTGTGTTGGCTTTGTATCTGCCGCATGCAAAGTTGCATAGCATCGACCACAGCCGCCCTGACATGCACAGTATCCCCATCTGCCGCGATCCGCGTGATCAGATGTTACTTGAGCTTGCACAATCATCACAGGCCGATTTATTGGTCACTGGCGACGAGGATTTGCTTTGCTTGGGCGATGCCGCCATGACGCATTTGAATTTTCGAATCATCACACCTGCCGCTCTGATGGGTCGCCTTTGAGCCCTCTTCATTGAAAACTTAAAATTCGGTTGTAAACCCCAGTTCACCATGCAACACCAAAAAATCCTCATCCTAGACTTCGGCTCCCAAGTCACCCAGCTCATCGCCCGCCGTGTGCGCGAGGCCCATGTGTACTGCGAAGTGCA